>JAFTRF010000062.1 GCA_017462405.1 Clostridia bacterium
AGCGTCCTTCTTGATTCAGACCAATCATATAATTCGAAATCCGTTCGATTTGTACCAGATTCGTCCATGCAGAAAAATTAACGGATGGATACAAAACCTCATTGCTTTTTTTGTCCCCATTGTCCAGATAATAACCGAAATCTACGGTGCCATCCGCATACAGATATACGGTATCGTGCAAACCTTTTATTACATCCACAATGCCCGCCGGACGATCCAAACGGAGGGATTTGTTGGCGGTATACACATAGGATGCACCATCTTTTTCCGTAAAATCAAATGCAAAAACATCATACATTCTCGGTACTGCAGATTTCTCCGTTTTAAGGTACAGTGCGTCTATATTGGTTTGCTTCAGTGCGGTGATTGCTTGATCGTTTACCTCGATCAAAGATGCAATTCGGAGCGTTCCATCGTTCATAAGGATGTAACCGCCAAATGCAAGATCGCCATATACCGCTTTTGCACCCGGCGTGCCGTCTGCAATATTCTGTGTGTCCTGTTTCCCAGCAGGCCAGCTTTTTTTGTAGGATGTGTACCATAGTGGCGAGTAATGGAACACCCCATTCTTGTCCACATAACCATAATCGCAAATTGTGGACAACATTGTTTCTCCATTCAGCGGCATAGACAGATTCAGTGGTGGCAACTCCGGTTCCGACGATACGGAGGGATTGGAAGATAGAGCAGAACTGGATGGCATATCCGAGGACGGATTGGAGGATACCGGATCGGCGGCACAGCCAGTGAGGAGGAGAGTCCATGCGAGCAGCAGAGCGAGGAGTTTTTTGCGTCTGAGCATTTTCATATGCATCACCTTTCTTTTTTAGTCCGTAGGGCCTTTTTGAAAATATTGTCGTCTTATTTCCCACCTATATATATAAGGGGAAAAAAATGAAAAAAAGGGACACTTTTTTGGCCCAAAAACGAAATTTTACAATTCGTTCATAATCAAAGCCCTTTTTACGCAAAGAGACACCCGCAGCTACGGTCGATACCGTCAACTGCGGGTGTCTCTTTACAATACGATTTCGTGAATCACCGCACCGTCGGCCAGCGCCTTCCATTGACAGGCGTCGTCCGTCAGCACCATATACCCCCGTGCGGAGCCTTCCTTGGGAATGGATACCGACCCCGGATTCCAGTAATGCGCTTCCCACGCGGGAATGTGCGTATGACCGTTGAGCAGAATGTCGTCTGTGCCCATCGGCAGGGGGGATCTGGGATTGAAGTGATGACCGTGGGTCGCGTAGATCAGCCGGTCATTCCATGGCAGAATCAGATAATCCGCCAGAATGGGGAAGTCCAGCACCATCTGATCCACCTCGGTGTCGCAGTTGCCGCGCACACAGCACAGTACCGCTTTCCGGGGATTGAGCAGTGCGATGACCGCCTTGGGGTCGTACGCTGCCGGCAGGTCGTTGCGCGGACCGTGGTACAGGATATCGCCCAGCAATAACAGGCGGTCGGCGCCCTCGCGGTCAAATGCATCCAGCAGCTGCTGCGCGTAGCAGGCGGAGCCGTGAATGTCCGATGCAATCATCCATTTCATGCGTGTTCTCCTCCATCGTTCCGGAATTTCTTCGGAATGTATTTCTTGTTTTTCTCTTTGGCGATCCAGTAGGCCTTCATGATGGCGCGCATCACGGCCTCCTTGTCCGTTTCGTTCAGTTCGCCGCCGGCAAACAGCGCCGATACCTGCTCCACCAGCGCGGCGGCCTGCATCCTGCCGCGGGAGCCGTACTGTTCCCCGGCCTGTGCGATGAAGTGGTCTTCCTCGCCGGAAAAATATTCCGGTGACGTGTCAAAAATCTCCGCCAGCCGCAGGTATGTTTCGCGCCGCCGCGGATAGATGCCGCCGGTTTCGTACCCGGTGACCGTCCGGGGCGATACGCCCAGCGCCTTGGCCAGCTGGGATTGGGTCATGTTGTGCTGCTTCCGTGCCTGAATCAGCTTTTCGGAAAATTTCATGATGCAATAGCTCCTTTGCGCGGGTGCGCGGAAGTAGAAGTTTAACTTCGCTTTTATAATACATGAAATGCCCGAAAAAGTCAAGCCTCCGAATTTTTTTCTTGACGCAATGGGGAAAATAGGGTATGATAGTAGTAAATAAATGCATAATTGCGGAGGATATTGCGATGATTTGCATTGACAACGAAAAACGCACAATGACCATTCATACCAACACGTCCACTTATCAGATGATGGTGGGGCGCAACGGCACGCTGCTGCACTGCTATTACGGCGCGCGGGTGGAGGACGATCTCCGCTATCTGGCCCAGTCCCGTTCGCTGGGCTTTGCCGGGGTGCAGGCAGACATCCGCCCGAAGCGGAATTTCTCCACGGACCTGCTGCCGCAGGAATACAGCACCTTTGGATTGGGCGACTACCGTGAAAGCTGTCTGGATTGCGAATACGCCAACGGCAGCCGGGGCGCCGATCTGCGCTACGTCTCCTGCGCGGTGCGGCCGGGACTCACGGTTCCGGAAGGGATGCCGGGTGTGTACGCCGATGAAAACGCAGGGGAGACGCTGGAGATCCTGCTCCGCGACAACACGACCGGGCTGGAAGTCGTGCTGGAATACGGTGTACTGGCGGCTTTCGATGCCATCATCCGCAGCGCGCGCATCCGCAATGCCTGTGCAGACAAGGTCGTGCTGCACCGGGCGTTGTCCTGCTGCGTCGATTTTCAGGTGCCGGAAAAGCGGGATGCCATCATTTTTTACGGTATGCACGCCAAGGAGCGCATGATGCAGCGCACTCCGCTGAATCACGGCAAATTCCGCATTGACAGTACCCGCGGTGCCTCCGGCCATCAGTACAACCCGTTCTGGATCGTGTGCGATCCCAGCGCAGATGAAACGCACGGCAATTGCTACGGCTTGTCCTTCGTGTACAGCGGCAATTTCATGGCGCAGGCCGAGGTCGACCAGCT
>JAFTRF010000063.1 GCA_017462405.1 Clostridia bacterium
CACAGCCCGAACACCTCGCCCACGTCCAGCAGCGGGTCGGCATAGCCGTGCTTTTCTGCCAGCCGTGCGGCTTCGGCGTCGTTGCGGATGCGCCCCGGCACGATCCGGTCCACCAACGAGCCACAGAACGTACATTCCTCGTCGATGTATGTGCGGAATCCATCCTCCAGCCCCCATTGGTGGATATACTGATGGACGCATCGGCGCAATTCCCGGCCGTTGTCGTCGATCAGCTCACAGGCCAGCACCGCCACACCCGGTTTACCCGCCCGATAACGATGGTACAGTACCTGCGTCAGCTTGCCCGGAAAGGACGCACACGGACGGTCCGTCTGCCTGCAGGACGGGTCGTAGACGACGCCCGCCTCGGTGGTGTTGGACACGATGATTTCCAGCGCATCCGACGCGGCAACCTCCAGCATTGCCGCAAAGCCCGCCGGGTCGTAGGGGTTCAGACAGCGGGATACGGACGAAATAACACGCATTTCGTCCACTTTCTGTCCGTTCTGATTGCCGCGCAGGTAGAGTGTGTACAAGCCCTCCTGCGCATTGATCTCATCGCTCCGACCGGTGGGGATAGGCTGCACCAGACAGCATTTGCCGTTCCAGCCGGCTCTTTCATTGGCCAGATCGAACCAGTAGTCCACGAATGCCCGCAGAAAGTTGCCCTCACCGAACTGCAGGACCTTCTCCGGGGCTTGTTCCAGAATGTAGCCCGTGTAGCCGGACTTTTTGAGCGTCGCATAATTCAATCGTTCCATGCTGTTGTCCTCTTTTCTGTTTTGGCTGATTTTATGGGACTTTCACTTTATCCGTCAGCCCTGCGGGTAGCAAGCATCTCATGTTGTCAACTTAAGCCCAGAGAGCTCTCAGACCTTCAGCCTCCTCTGCCACTTCGTGACATCCCCCCGAAGAGGGGAACAAGTCAGCAGAGCGAAAACAACGGGTTTTGCTCAAAGTTTTAACAAATCTAACCCGTTCGCCTCTTTGGAGAGATTCCCCTGTCAGGGGTATCTCCGTGGAAGGGAGATTGTCGCGAAGCGACAAGAAGGTCTGCTGTCTTCGCCAAAAGAAATGTCACAAAGTAGCAAAGAGGTCTGCTGTCTTTGCTATAAGAATGCCGATCGTACCGATCAAGAACGATGCGACGCAATAGCACAAAAACCAGAATGCTACCTTGCATACGGTGCGCACCCGTGGCCCGATGGATTCGTCACGGCTCAGCCGGAAGAAAAGCATCAGCAGCAACGCAAAGAACAGCAGTCCGTACAGGCTCATCAGCACAGCGGATCGGACGAACACATCCCACGCCGCAAGCAGGGGATTCACTGCCAGGACGATGCCGATGGCAATCAGGAGCCGTTTATATGTAATTTTCATGCATTTTCCTCCCAATATTTTGCCGTTTGTACTATTATAAAATATTTGCATCGTAAAGTCAATTGCGCTGGCCGTTTCCGATTGACTTGGTACATGAAAAATGATATAATAAATAGCAAATCCGTGCTCCGGAACCGCCGGCAGCGCAGCAGAAACGAGGGAAATGCATGATTCGTCTGATTGAAACCGCCGAGACATTTGACAGCCTGTACGAGGCACGGGAAGCCGTACTCCGTTATGCAGAGCGTGCATCGGATGACGCAAAAATGGCCGCAACGCTTGTGCTGGATGCCAAAGAATACCGGCTGACCAAGCCGCTGATTTTTGATGCGGAGGAAGCGGAAGCGCTGAAGCACATCCATCTGTCGATTCTGTGCGACAACGGGACCGCGGTCTTCACGTCCAATGCCGCGCTGCCCACGGCAAAAATCATCAAAGACGATGCGCAGTGCGCCTATCAGTTCGCAGCCAATGCATCGGGGAAATACCCCGTCTTCGGGGATCTGTACGAGGATGATGTGCGTCTGCCCCTCTGTACATCGCCGCATTTCACCCATGCATTTGCGTTTTCGGGGGAAAACGGCCGGAACTGCGCGGAGAATCTGGAGGGCATCTACGCCCCGCAGGCGATTGCGGACCTGCTCCCCGACGGGGACCTCTGCCCTATGACGATCACGCTGTATGTAGAGTGGGAATTCTTTACGCTTCATGTGCTTTCCGTGGATCGAAGCCGCACCCGTACCGATGAACAGGGCGGCACGCACGTACTCCTGCGCATTGCGCCCGATGAGCTATATCATTACGTCACAAAAATGAATGCCAGCCTGCAGCCGAAAAACCGGGAATGCTTTCTTTCGAACCATCCCGTATTTCTGCGGGACGGGACTTTTTGCTATGACCACACGAAGGGGCTGCTGCAGTTCTATCCGCGCCACGGTCTGCAGAAAAGAATCCGCGTTCCCATGCTGGAAAAGTTGCTGGTCTTCAACGGGATGGACGGCGTCACGCTCCGGCGGCTGACGTTCACCGGTGCGACAGACCGGCACCGCGCGGAACACGGCTATCTGTCCATGCAGGCCAACGTGGAAAAACGCGGTCTCCGGAAAGTGCCTGAGGGGGCCGTAGTCACAAACCACACCCGCGGGTTCACGGTCTCCAACTGTGAATTCAAGGAACTGGGTGTGAACGGCATCCTGATGTGCGGCATTTCCGCACGTGTGGACATTCACGACAACTATTTTCACGACATTGCCATGTCGGCCATTTCCATCGGCGATCCGGTGAAGGCATTTCTGGCTCCGCGGGAGGCCAGTTTTGACCTGCAGATCCATCGGAATCACATTGCCCGTATCGCCTATGACTTTCCCAGCGCCCCGGCGGTTGATGTATTCCGCGTAGACGGGCTGTCGATTTGCCATAATACCATCGAGGACACCGCATATTCCGCCATTTCGGTGGGCTGGCAATGGGCAAATGTGGATCTGGCACCCGGTGAAATCATCAACATCCGGGATGCAGAAATTGCATACAACAAAATCACACGCTTCATGCAGCTACTGCGGGACGGTGCCGCCATTTATGTGGTCGGTGCGAACTGTGCCCGGTCGTACAGCCGCCGTTTCAACGTCATGCATGACAACTATGCGGAAAATGATCAGATCCGTCCGAAGGTCATCGGATATTATCTCGACGGTGCGTCATCGCACTGGACGGTGTGGGACAATGTGATACTGCACACGGCACGGCCGCTGTATATTCAGCACAACCCTCAGATTTCCCAGCAATTCACCTGGCACAACCGCGCATACCACATTTATTCGACCGAGGAAATTTCCATGAGCAGCCACCATCCGGAGCGCGACACGATGCTGGGCACCATGTATACGGCACCCACGCAGGCAGCACTTTTTGAAACATACCCCAAAGCGCAGGAAATTTATGCGAAAGCAGGCATAAATCCGAACTCCGATATGTTCTGACGGATCGGACCACCTTACACGGACAAAAATGCATAAAAAAGCGGGCGCATTGCAATGATGACTGCAATGCGCCCGTGTTTTTTGTCCGAAGGGGATGTTTTTCTGTTTTCTGCTCGTGTGGGAAAGCGAACCGGTCAGAGCGATCGAGTGCGGCGGAAGGCCCCCTCTGTCGCTTCGCGACATTCTTCTGGCGAAGACAGCAGACCCCTTTGTCACTTCGTGACATTTCCCGAAGGGGCAATGATGTCAAGTTAAGAAAGCCCTCTCCGTCAGCCCTACGGGCTGCCACCTCTCCCGAAGGGAGAGGCAAGGGGCTTCGCAAAGCTTTAAGCTCGATTCTTGGCTCTCCCTCCGGGAGAGCTGCCGAGCGAAGCGAGGCTGAGAGGGCTTCTTTGGCATCACATAAATCCTTACGTCGACCGCATTTCCCTCCGGGGATGCGGTTCATATCCGGATTTCATTTGGTCCGTCGGGGACGCCGGACCCTACAAATCATTTCGCAGAGACCAGCCGCCCGGACAGTTCAAAGGCCGAAGTCGACCTTCGTCACTCCAGTTCGATGATTTCGTTGTGCAGGTCGGCGTAGCGTCC
>JAFTRF010000064.1 GCA_017462405.1 Clostridia bacterium
CTTGGACAGCTCGGTACGCATCTGTGCACGCAGCTTAGCGTCCAGGTTGGACAGCGGCTCGTCGAGCAGGAACACCTTGGGCTCACGAACGATAGCACGGCCCAGAGCAACACGCTGACGCTGACCACCGGACAGAGCCTTCGGCTTACGGTCGAGCAGGTGGGTGATGTCGAGGATGCGGGCAGCCTCTTCTACGCGGCGCTTGATCTCCTCCTTCGGGGTCTTGCGCAGCTTCAGACCGAATGCCATGTTGTCATAAACGGTCATGTGGGGATACAGAGCGTAGTTCTGGAACACCATTGCGATATCGCGATCCTTCGGTGCAACGTCGTTCACCAGCTTGTCGTCGATGTACAGTTCGCCTTCGCTGATCTCTTCCAGACCGGCAACCATACGCAGGGTGGTGGACTTACCGCAACCGGACGGACCAACCAGAATGATGAATTCCTTGTCCTTGATGTCGAGGCAGAAGTCGGAAACGGCCACAACGCCGCCGGCATACTTCTTATAGATGTTTTTCAAAGTAAGGCTGGACATATTTAACTCCTCCTAAATGTTTCGGATCCGAGGACCCGGAATGTTTCAGGTCGATTGCCGACCAATCACGTTTCTCTTTGTAGATATTATAGCAGAAACAATTTGAAAAAGCTATTCTTTGATTCTACAAATATCAGGAAGTGCATTTAGGTAATTTTCGCAATGGTTTTTTTCGTTTCCGCACTAATTCACAAATTGTCACACTTGTTTTTGTGCAGAAAACACAAAATCCTTCTCAGCATCGGTCATTTCGCGATATTCCCCCGGAGCCAGTTCCGGATCCAGCAGCAACTCCCCGATACGGATGCGGCGCAGAGCCAGCACCGTCCGGTCCACAGCGCGGAACATCTTTTTCACCTGATGAAATTTGCCCTCCTGAATACGTACCAGCGCCACCGGCTGCTCTCCGTCGCGGATGAGCGACAGTCCTGCGGGCAGGCACTGTGTTCCGTCCTCGAACACGATGCCCTCGCGGAATGCCTTGATTTCAGCCTCTCCGACCGGCCCGTCCACCGTGGCCTCGTACCATTTGAAAATACCCTTGCGGGGCGACAGCACCCGATGCGCATAGTCGCCGTCGTCGGTGATGATCAGCAGACCTTCGGTATCCTTGTCCAGCCGGCCCACCGGAAACAAGCCTTTCCGGCGCAGCGGCGGCCCGATCATATCCACCACCGTCGTCTGGCGGGGGTCGTCCGTGGCCGAGATGACGCCCTGCGGCTTGTTCATCATAATGTACATATAACGGCGGTAAATCAGCGGCTTGCCGTCCACACAGATGGTCTGTGCCCCCGCATCCGCCTTGAAGTCCGCCGTCCGCACCACACGGTCACCGACCGTGACCCGTCCCTGACGCAGCAGCGCATGGACCTCCTTGCGGCTGCCGATGCCCTGTGAGGCCAGTATTTTATCAATCCGTTCCATGATATGCTCCTTAATATTTCTTTTTATGCGCCGCTTTCTGCGGCTGTTTCCGGACGCCGGAACCCATGCATAAAGCCGTCTGCTTCCCGTGTACCGATGCTGCCGCCGATGATGCGCCCGTCGTATATCAGCAGATCCGCATAAATCCGGCTTTCCGTACCGGGGTAGTTGGTCACTTCATAGGTCCAGCGCCGGGCGGTTTTGCCCCGGTACCGGGTCAGATCAAAGCCTTGCTCCTTCTGCATGGCATTGTACTGCGTGTATACCTCGTTGAACACCTCCGGGATGATGACCTGCCGGATCTCGACCGGATCCGCCGCCAGTTCCCATCCGCAGGACGCCAGAAACGCCCGGCGCTGTTCATCCGTCTCCGCCATTGCAGACGGCCGCCCGCTCACCGCGCTGGTCCCTGCCCAACGGGTCGCCAGCACGATCACCACCGTCAGCACCGCCACCAGAATCCCCACCGTCCACAGCAACGGTTTTTTCTTTACCTTGACCGACCATACAATCACTGCCGATTCCCCCCGCATATTTGTCGTATCATATCCGATTTATATGCAGTGTTGTCCATTGCAATGCTATCTTCTGCGGATTTTTCGCCGGGAGCTTACAGCGCCCGGTTTTCGTCGGGGTTTTCCCACAGGTACCGGGTCAGCTGGCCCCGGCATTTCAGCGCCGGATAGTTCCATTGCCGCAGCGCCTCAAACACGACGACCGCCACGGAATTCGACATGTTCAGACTCCTTGCCTCCGAAATCATGGGGATCCGTACACAGTCATCGGGGTGTGCGTGCAGCAGGTCCTCCGGCAAGCCGCGTGTCTCCTTGCCGAATACCAGATACGCACCGTCCGGATAGCTTACCCCGGAGTGTGTTTTCTGCGCTTTGGTAGAAAAATAGAAAAAAGGTCCGCTGTTTTTTGCAAAAAAGTCATCCAGCGAATCATAATAGGTAATGTCCAGCAAATGCCAGTAATCCAGCCCGGCCCGCTTCAGCTTGCGGTCGTCAATGGTAAAGCCCATCGGCCCCACCAGATGCAGCCGTGCGCCGGTAGCGGCGCAGGTGCGCGCCACATTGCCGGTATTCTGCGGAATTTCCGGCTCCACAAGTACGATATTCAATGTTGCCATCGCAGGGTTCCTCCCTTGTTTTTCTGTTGGAAAGTAATCGTAAATAATCTGTTAAAATCTGCCGTTCGCCTTGAAATCCGATTGCCTTTGCCCTTTCGTTTATGGTACAATGGCGGTATATATCGTCCCGGCGGTTCTGCTTATAGTATAGCGAAAAAAGGGCGCGCTGTCAAAGCAAATCGGTCCTCTGTGCCGAAAAAATGGGGAATGACGGTGGCACCGCGCACCACTCTGCCGGACAAGCTTTTATTCTTTGTGAAAGGATGATTCATTTTATGGAAAAATCCACCGGACTCCGACGAAGCCACGTGCTGTTGTTTCTCGGAATGATTACATTGTCTGCCCTGATGGGGCGGTTCCTGCTGGCGATGTGGTACACCAACCGCTTCGACACGGACTGGTACCTGATGTGGGCCGCCGACCTGCAGCAGGGCTTCTGGAACTGCTATGACGGGCATGTACGGGCGCTGGACTACCCGCCGCTGTACCTGTGCCTGCTCAAGCCGGTCGGCGCGCTGCTGGAAATCGACATGATCGCCAACTATATGCCCTACCGGATGCTGCTGATCAAATTCTGGCCCATCCTGTTTGATACGGCCATCATCCCGGCAATTTATTTCCTGTTCCGCCGGGAGAACGAGACCGCTGCCTTGCTGGGTGCGTGTCTGTGGGCCGTGAACCCCTCTGCCATCTTCAATTGTGCCGCATGGGGCCAGACCGACAGCATCATGACGCTGATGCTCCTGCTGACCTTCTGGGCCTTTCACGAGCGCCGCCCGCTGTACGGCACGTTTCTGTTCGCGCTGTCCTGCCTGATGAAAATGCAGAGCCTGTACTTTGCCCCCGTCGTGCTGTGTGTGTTTCTGCGCCAACGGGACTGGAAGGGGCTGGCCAAGGCCCTGTGCATCGGCTTCGGCACCGTGGTGCTGGTGTTCCTGCCCTTTATGATCGCCTCCAACAATTACGGTGCGATCGTGCAGGTCTACTTCGGCGGCTTCGGAAAATACCCCTACGTCAACCTCAACGCCTTCAATCTGTGGGGCATTCAGGGGCTGAACTGGGTCGAGGATTCCACCGTACTGTTCGGGCCTGTGACCTATAATATGGTAAGCACATTCCTGATGCTGTTCTCCTTCGCCGGGGTCATGTATCTGCACACGGCAGCCCCCAAAGCCAACGTCTGGCTGAGTGGCGCGCTGCTGATGCAATGCCTGTTTATCCTGACCACACGCCAGCACGAGCGCTACCAGTATATCGTCATGATCCTGCTGCTGGGTGCCTACCTGACCTGCCGCCACGCAGGTCTGCTGGGGCTGTTCGGCGGTGTCACCTTCGTCAGCTTCTGGAATCAGGCACTCCTGCTGGGCAAAAACATCCACAGCGATGCCCCGTGGGTGTCCGCATTCCCCAGCCTGCAGTCACTGGGATCCGTCATCAATGTGCTGCTGTTCATCGTGACCGTTGTATTGTGCGTCCGGCTGGCCTGTGAACGCCGCCCCATGAAAGGAGTATCCGCATGACCTCTTCACCGCTTTCCGCCCGCAGGGCGTGGTGGGAATCCTCCGCGTTGCGGGTGTTCGCACTGGCCTTTTTCACCGCCGGTGTCATCTTCCTGCCGTTTATGATCTTTGATCAGGGTTATTTTCTGTTCTACGGCGATTTCAACGTCCAGCAGATCCCGTTTTACCAGCTGGTACACGATGCCATCCGAAACGGGGACTGGGGCTGGAACTGGAACACCGATCTGGGGGCCAATCTCATCGGCTCCTATACGTTCTACAATCTGACCAGCCCGTTTTTCTGGCTGACGCTGCCGTTCCCCAATGATTTCGTCCCGTATCTGATGGGCCCGCTGTATATGCTGAAGTTTGCCTGTGCTTCGCTGGGTGCGTATTGCTACCTGAAGCGCTACGTCCGCTCGGAGGACACCGCCATTCTGGGCGGTCTGCTGTACGGCTTCTGCAGCTTCTCGGTCTACAAAGTCTTTTTCAACCACTTCCACGAGGCCATCGTGGTCTTTCCGTTCCTGCTGGCGGCGCTGGATGAATACATGTACCACCGGCGGCGGGGTGTGTTCGCCTTTGCGGTGTTCACCTCCTGCTTTGTGAACTATTATTTCTTCGTGGGACAGGTGGTCTTCTGCCTGATCTACTGGACGGTACGGATGTGCTTCTCCAGCTGGGGCAAGCCCGATCCCCGTCGCTTTGCCGGGCTTGCACTGGAAGCCGTGCTGGGCCTGCTGATGACCGGCGTAGTGCTTCTGCCGACCATTCTGGCCGTCACACAGAACAACCGGGTCAATTCCATGACCACCGGTTACGGCGCGCTGGTGTATTACAGCGAGCAGCGCTACCTGCACATCCTGTCCAGCTTCTTCTTCATGCCGGACATCCCCGCCCGCGCCAACTTCACCCCGGATTCCAATGCCAACTGGGCCTCCATCGCCATGTGGCTGCCGCTGTTCAGTACGGTAGGCGTCTTTGCATGGCTGCAGCGCCCCGCACGCCACTGGAGCCGCCGCGTCATCGGCATTCTGCTGCTGATGGCCTTCGTGCCGATTCTGAACAATGCATTCCAGCTGTTCAACTCGGCCTACTATGCCCGCTGGTATTACATGGCGGAACTGATGTGGGTGTTCGCCACGGTGCGTGCCATCGAGGACGATACCTGCGACTTTGACCGCGGCTGGCGCTGGACCTTCGGCATCACGCTGGCCATAGCCTGCGGCATCGGGCTGATGCCTGCCAGCATCGACAGCGACGGCAACATCCGCATCGGTCTGTCGAAGTATCCGGAGCGTTTCTGGGCTTACGTTGCCATCTCGTTCGTCAGCCTGCTGGTGCTGTATCTCCTGCTGCCTCTGCTGAAGAAAAACCGGGCGAAGTTCGTCCGCTCCGCCACCGTGGGCGTCATGGTGCTTTCGGTCACTTATGCCGCCTATTTCATCGCGCTGGGCAAAACACAGTCCTACGACACCCACAATTACGTCATTCCCTACTGTCTCAACGGCGGCGCAGACGTCAGCCTGCCCGATGAAGAGTCCGACCAGAGCTTCTACCGTTCCGATTTCTTTGACGCCATGGACAATGTCGCCATGTTCTGGAAAATGCCGTCGATCCAGGCATTCCACTCCATCGTCCCCGGCTCGGTGATGGAATTTTACCCCGCCGTCGGTGTGGAGCGCGGCGTGGCCACGCGCCCGGAAACCGAACACTATGCCCTGCGCGGTCTGCTGTCGGTGAAATACCTGTTTGCTTACGCAGACGGCGCCGCATTCGTCGATGAGGCCGGTTATGCGGAAATGCCCGGTTATATCTACTACGATACCCAGAACGGCTTCGATGTGTACCGCAACGAAGCGTACATCCCCATGGGCTTTACCTATGAATATTGTATGCGCCGCAGCGATTTCGACACGCTGACCGAGCGCCGCCGCCAGATCGTCCTGCTGAAAACGCTGGTGGTGGAAGACGAAGATTTCGCCGCCGTTTCGCAGGTACTGGAGCCCCTCACCGATGTCAGCGAGCTGTACTACAACGAGGAAACGTATCTGGCGCTGTGCAAGGAGCGTCGGCAGGAAACATGCTCCACCTTTGACACCGACGGCAGCGGTTTTACCGCCGACATTGATCTGGAATATGAAAACTATGTCTTTTTCAGCGTTCCCGCCGAGGACGGCTGGTCGGCACAGGTGGACGGACAGGATGTGGAAATTCTCCCCGTCAACGTCGGTTTCATGGCGGTGCGTGTACCTGCCGGCAGCCACACCATTGAATTCACCTACCGCACGCCGGGATTGGGCACCGGTACACTGCTGTCGCTGGGCGCTCTGCTGGTGCTGTCGCTGTACCTCATCGCAATGGCCTGGTTTGACCGTCGCAAGGGCTGACAGAAAAGGTTTGCTGCGCCCGACCGCGTCCCCCAAAAAATCACAACGCCCGTACCCCGCACGAAAGGAGCATCTGACATGAACGATATTTTATATCTGGTCGTTCCCTGTTATAATGAAGAA
>JAFTRF010000065.1 GCA_017462405.1 Clostridia bacterium
GAACTGTTGATTCAATCGTCTGAATAATCATCACCTTATACTCACGCAGATCTACTTCTTTCTGCTGACTACTATCAGATAACTTACATTTACGTCTTTGCTGTGACATACGAAAATCTTCACTTCTTTCTGTTTTATAATATATCCGCAGGACAATGTCACTTCACGTCCTACTAATGATTTGTTCGTATTTTTCATGCAGATCGGTGTGAGTAAGTCTCTTAGCTGCCGCTTATGAACCTATGAATACGTAAGAAAACCCGCAAATTCTCCGCAAAAAAACGCAGAAAACCCGCACAAAAACCGAGGCTTTGCCCTTGCTGTCCTTGCCATTTCGCAGAAAAACCCGCAAATTCATCTGAAGATATATCTGTAGTTGGGAAATTCATCGTATGAACCCAGAAAATGAATCGTTTTTCGATTAAAGTAAAGGAAACAAGGGGTGCTCTGCTACCCCTTGTTTCCTTATTGCTATATATTTGTTTCTTTTTGTTCTGTAGTTGCTGTTAGTTCACATTTATGGATGAGCTGGACAAGAGTGCTACGGGTCCATTTCAGCCAGTACATCCTTACAATTCCACGATTGCAAACATAGCAGCAGTACAGGAAATGTTTCTGTAGTTGATCGTAAGGATTATAAAGAAGAACACCGTCCCGGCAAGTCAAACCTTACCAGAACGGTGTTCCTTGTAATTTCTCACTGGGCGTGAGAATGAGTGGTGGAGATGAGGAGAGTCGAACCCGTCTCCAACCATTCCGAAAAAATCCCGTCATTCCGCCATTTTGAAAAAAATCGCATCGGAATCCGCTTTTTGAAGTTGCATTTTATCGCAAAAAACGTAGCTTTGCACGCTTTTTGTGATGTGTTGCATCACTATGCAACACGAAATGCAACACAAAATCCGGAATCCGAGATATGCGTATTATATCGTGTAGATATATGCCATATTTTGCCATATACTTATTTCGGAAGGGAGGAATGTTCGAATGCCTGAAAAAACAGCGCTCGCAAAACATCTCCGGGAAGCTCGTATTTTATTGCGAAAATCTCAGGTGGATTTTGCAGCTGAATGCGGACTTAGCACCGAGACGATCAGCCAAATTGAGCGTGAAAAAGAAAACCCCAGTTTATCCACATTGCAAAAGATTGCCGCATACCTCGGAAAATCCGTATCCGAATTGCTCGATACGGAACAGTAGGGAGGGAAAAATATGCGTACATATCGTGTTCGGACGGACATTTACACCGATGAAATCGGAAAGTCTCACACCGTTTACGGCATTGAACTGGCAGATCATGATCGCGTCGTGGTCACTGTGCCGGACCTGTTCTTTAAGCAGGATCAAGCCGAGGCTTTTGCAGAGTTGTGCAACCGGTGCGAATTGGATCCGATGCATCTGATGGAAGTCATCGACAACGAACTGGCAAAAATCTAACAACTAACAACAGCCCGGAACGCATCCTTTGCGCTCCGGGCTGTTCCTTTTCCCCTTATTCTTTTTTCTCTGCTGCCTGCCCGATCATCTGCAACAGTTCCTCCCGGCCAATGTTGTCTGGCAGGTGGAGGCCCATCTGCAGCAGAGCCAGACGCAGGTTTTCGGTGGAGAGATCGTCCACCTCGCACGGTTCCGCTTCGGTGTCTGCAGATGCACTGTTCCCCTGCACCTCCACCTTGCCCTTGACCCGCTGAAAGACTTTGCCAAGGAACCCCGGCATGGGTACACCGATTTCATCCAGATTTTCGATGATGCTCACCGCTTCATTCACGATGAGCCAGACCGCCACCAGAATGGCGAAATACGCCTGTGTGGAGAAATCCCATCCAAACTGCTGGGCGGTGTAGGTGATCATGTAATCCGCCACACAAGCTACCGCCACGGTGACGATATACATGAACTTCTTGATCAGACCGGTGGCGCCCTTGGTGGAGTTGATGGTGCCGGACATTCCGGCTTTGATGAGGCCGGTGAGGTAGTCGATGAGCATCACCACCGTCAGTACGATCGTCACCGGCAGCAGTGCGCCCAGTTCGGCCAGAATCCACGCGCCCAGAGCGGCGAGGCCGCCGGTGATGGCCATCGACTCGCCGTCCAGATTGCGAAGGGCGAAGTCCATCATATTGAGGATTTTCATTTTGTTTGCTCCTTTTGTTTGATGATTTTGGGGGATAATCAAAGACTTGTTTGATTATTCGATTGCCGCTTTGACTGCGTCGATCTTCTCCTGCAGGGCGGTGATCTGCTTTTCGGCCGCTGCCAGCTTGTCCGCGGCACCATCGTCGGGCTTGTACGGCATGAGTGCGCCGCCGTACGGCTCGGACCACGTGTCCCCCAGATTGGACCATCCGGTGTGGGGCTGACCGTCGGACAGGATGCACGTGTGCTTGCCCCACGCGACCGCGCCGATGTAGATGACTTCCGTCGGATTGATGAGCATCCCCACGGGGATACAGCCCAGCGAAGGGTACTGCGTGCCAGCACCGGTACGCAGATTCAGGTCGTCGCGGATGACTTTGCGTGCTGCCATAGTTATTTCCTCCTTGAATTCGTCAAAGGATCTCTGCCCGGAGAGGTACGGCTCCGGATCCACCAGTACGCCATCCACGTACATGGACGTGTGCAGGTGTTTACCGTTGGACAAGCTGCCGGTGCTACCCTCGATGCCGAGGATGGTCTGTCCGGCGGTGACGCGGTCGCCGGTGCGGACGGATACCTTTGCCAGATGGTAGTGCGCGATCAGCACCCGGCCGGCGGTGTATTCCACCACGTTGCCGAGCAGGGACGTTTTGTACACGCCCGTCACGACTCCATCCATCACGGCACATACGGGATTTTCGGTGCAGTTGCACACGCTGTCGATTCCGGTGTGTCCGCCACCGTACCGTTTGGAGATGAAGCCCCGCCGGTCGGCGGAGCGGGCATAGGGCAGCCAGTTTTTGTAGGTGATGATGTACTTCTTTTTCTTTGCCATTGTTTCGCTCCTTTACCAACTGCGGCGTAATGCCCCTTGCTTCAGCAATGAGGATATAATCCGCAATTTCTAAAATATTTTGTAAAGTCTGTTGCGTTAGATTTATTTGTGTGGTATAATGTATCGTATGGAATACAAATCGAATAATAATGTCGTATACTCATGCAAATACCATGTTGTCTGGTGTCCAAAATATCGGAGAAAAGTGCTCGTCGGAGAAATTGCGGAAAGATTAAAGGAGTTGATACAGACGATTTCCGCTGAAATTCATGCCGATATAATTGAAATGGAAGTTATGCCAGACCATGTGCATCTGCTGATTGAAGTTGACCCACAGTTTGGAATTAACCGCGCCGTAAGGCATATTAAAGGCACTTCTTCACACGCTCTGCGTAATGAATTTCCATCATTAAAATCTCGTCTCCCAACACTTTGGACAAATTCGTATTTTGTTTCCACAGTTGGAGGCGCACCACTTTCGGTCATCAAGGAATATATCGAAAATCAAGAAACATCCCAACGAAAGAAGCAATGATATGGAATACTCCTACAAATTCCGGATATATCCGAATGAAGCCCAAAAGAATTTAATTAAGCGCACTTTCGGTTGCTGTCGGTTTGTATATAATCATTATCTTGACAAGCGGATCAAGAAATATGAAGAATCGAAGGAAACGCTCAACTTTTATGCCTGTTGCAAAGAAATGACCCATCTAAAAACCGAGTTAGAGTGGTTGAGAGAAGTGGATTCTACCGCACTTCAAGCCTCTTTGCGTGATCTTGATACTGCATATCAGAATTTCTTCCGTGGCATAAAAACCGGAAAATCCTTCGGGTATCCAAAATTCAAGAGCAAGCATGACCGGAACAAGAGTTATAAAAGCAAATGCGTAGGCAAAACGATTGCTGTGACGGCTACCGCCATAAAACTTCCCAAACTCGGCTATGTAAAATGCCGTGTTTCCAAGGAAGTCAAAGGCAGAATCCTGTCTGCAACCATTTCTCAACGTCCTTCCGGCAAATACTACGTTGCGATTTGCTGTACCGATGTGACAATAGAGAAACTTCCGACCACCGGGAGTATGGTCGGTCTGGACGTTGGACTCAAGAATTTCGCCATATCTTCCGACGGAGTAGAATACCAGAATCCCAAATACTACTACAAATCCGAACGCAGACTTGCCCGACTACAACGTCGTCTGTCCCGAAAGTCAAAGGACAGCAAACGCAGAGAAAAGGCAAGAATCGAAGTTGCACGACTTCATGAGCATATCGCAAATCAGAGAAGCGATATGCTTCATAAACTGTCCACGGAGCTTGTGCGGAAATATGACCTAATTTGTATCGAGGATCTGTCAGTACAGAATCTTGAAAAGAATCACAAACTGGCAAAATCCATCGCAGATGCAAGTTGGGGTGAGTTTCGCAGACAGCTTGAATACAAAGCAAATTGGTACGGTAAAGTTGTATCGGTCATTGACAGGTTCTATCCATCCAGTCAGCTTTGTTCTTCCTGTGGCAGCCAATGGAGTGGGACGAAAGATTTGTCCGTCCGGACATGGATATGTCCCAACTGTGGTATGACACACGACAGAGACAGAAATGCCGCAACTAATATTTTGAATGAAGGACTTCGTTTGTTAGCATAAATTCATATACGGTAGGGTGGGACACACCCGAACCGATACGCTCGTGGAGATCGTGTAAGACTTGTTTGCAAGCGGTGGTCTGTGAAACGAGAATCCCTCGGCTTTAGCCGTGGGGAGTGTCAATATCATTGCTTTTCCTCCAATGTAAATTCCACCGCATACACCTCGTCTGCCATCGGCTCGACCGTGTCACGGTTGGCTCCGGCAGCGAAATCGATGCCGCGCAGGACGATTTTGTCGGCGTACACATCCGCGATGTAACCCTCCGCCAGCAATGCGCCCCAGATTTTGTTGCCGTTGGCATCGTAGTAATAATTCTCCAGCTTATCCAGCGCTGCATCGTAAAACCGCGGGCCGGACAGCGACGGGATGTGTACCGAACGGCATCCGAGGTACTCGTTCACCGGGTAGGCCGCCGCGCCGAGCGTCAGGTGCGTGTGGCCGTGGAACCAGACCGTGTTTTTGTACTGCCGCATCAGCCGCATGAATTCCGCACCTGACGTGCCGTCCAGAATGTTGGAATAGCTGTGCGACGGATCCGCACCGCCGTCGGCCGGATCCTGCACGTGCTGAAAAACAAAGCACCGCTTGTCCTTGTTCGCCTCCAGCGTGTCCGCCAGCCATGCCAGACCGCCGTCCACAAATAAATCGGCCGGGCGCTCCGATTTCAGGCTCAGAAACAGGAACACATCGCCGCCATATTCAAACGAATAATACAGTTCCTTGCCCGTGGTCGCCGTCCACAGCGCCGCATCAATGTCCGCCCCCACGCCCTGTTCGGGGTAGGTTTCGTGATTCCCGGCGCATTCATACAGCGCCATTTCACCTGCGCAGGCATCGACATAGCTTTTGTACTGCGCCATGTTTTCCGCGTTGGCATAGGACACCAGATCCCCGCACACGCAGGTGAACGGCACCTTGTCCTTCAGATACGTCAGCGCCCGCCGGAAGTCGTCCAGTCCCGTCTCGTACTGGATGTGCAGATCGGACAGCACGCCGAACGAATACAGCGGTGCCGGGGCAATATACCCGTTGCACAGCCGCTGTACCGCCGCCGTCACGGTACAGTCGTTGTACCCCGTTGTCTGATTTGCGCCGTCAAGGATTTCGCAAATGCGCCTGCAGCTTTCGATCTGGCTTACGCTCGTCATGGCCGCATACGAAGTTCCCGTTGCTGCAGCATATCCATTGCGCAGCAGCCTGACAGCAGAAGCAAGGTTTACGGTTTTTGCGCCCAGCTTTGCGTCAATTGCATTTACGATCGATTGTATGCGTTCCGCACTTTTCAGCGTCATACCGTCACCGCCCCGTCACCGACCAATGTCAGCAGCTGATCGTCTACCATGGCGGTAATTTCATCCACCATCGCCTGCTTATCCTCATCGGTCAGCGCAGGTGCATAGGTCGTGCCGGTGCTGACCCACTGGCCGCCGGTGACGGTCTGTACCCCCTGATAAGTAATGTAGACATCGGATGCCGCCTCGGTGCCTTTGCCGCCGAAGCGCATATAGCCGATGTCCGTGCCGTTGTACCGTGCCGGGATGGTGATGGTCAGCGTGGCCGATGTTTCACCGTGGATCGTGGTGGTCACATTGGTCAGCACAGGCAGGATCGCCGCATTCTTGTCCAGACAGGTCGAGGCCCGCCCGTACAGCACGGTCTTGTCCGTTTTGA
>JAFTRF010000066.1 GCA_017462405.1 Clostridia bacterium
ATGTCATACGCGGTCCTCTCTTTCCTTTTTGGCGCGTGCTTTAGCCCACGCCAGCGCAAATGCCTGCTCGTTGTATGCGGCCACGGTGTCGGGATGCACCGGCTTGCCCTTGGCCACCAGATCCTGCAGCGTGAATGCCAACCCGGCAAACACCGCATCGTCCAGATTTTCAAAGGCCGTCACCCGCAGCTTTTCCACGCCGGGGAACGTGCGCTCCTCGGAAATAAAATCGGCCACATAAATGATTTTTTCCAACAGCGTCATTCCGGCCTTGCCGGTGGTGTGATACCGGATGGCCGACAGCACCGCTTCATCGGTCACGCCGAACTCCGTCCGTGCCACGACCGGTCCGGTCACGGCATGGAGCAGCTTGTGGGCGCAATGCTCGGCAACCGTAATCATTATATCAAACTGTTCCAGCAATTGCAACTGTTCTTTTGCAGGCATTTCCTTGGTGCAATCATGCAGCAGACCGGCAATTTCCGCCTGCTGCACGTCTGCGCCGTATTTTTGGGCCAGCTGTACGGCAGCCTTGGCCACATTCAGCGAATGCGTCGCCCGGTATTCCGACAACTGCGCCACGATGGCCGTGCGGTATTCGTTGATGGTCATTTTGCGTCCGTACCTCCCCCGTACAGGCCATGCCTGCGGATATACTCCGCAATGTTTGCGGGAATCAGATCATCCACCGGCTCCCCCGCGCAGATGGCGTTGCGCACCTGTGTAGAGGAAATGGGCGGCGGTGAAAAGTCCGCTACCACCGTCCGGGCACCCATTTTATTGAGGAACGGCTCGAACGCCTTCAGTTCCTCGTAGCCCTGTGCATCCCGCGGTGAGGTGCAGATGACCGCACGGTGAAAAATTTCCAACGGGCGCTTCCACTGGTGGATGGTCAGGAACATATCCGCACCGGTCAGAAAATAATATTCCGTGTCCGGATTTCGGCGGCACAGATGGCGCAGCGTGGCATAGGTGTAGCTTTTTCCTGCCCGCTTCAGTTCCAGATCGCAAGGGCGCAGCACGGGTTCCGCCTGCTGTGCCAGCCGCACCATGTTCAGGCGATGTTCGTTGGACGCCAGATCCGGTGCCGCTTTGTGCGGCGGCGTGTTAGCGATCATGATCTGCACTTCATCCAGATTCAGCAGTTCTGCAAATGCCCGCGCCAGATAAATGTGCCCGTTGTGAATGGGGTTGAAGGTGCCGCCCAGAATGGCGACCCGCTTGGCCCCCCTCATCGTGCTTTGGGCAGTTCGATGACCGGCTTTTCCTCATTGGGCCGGTACAGTACGAACTTGGTTCCGATGGTCTGCACCAACGTAGCATTGGTAGCTTCGGCCAGTGCTTCGCCGAATTCCTTGGCGGAGCCGGGTGCCGTTTCCAGCACCTTGCCCTTGATGAGTTCGCGGGCATTCAGCGCACCGTCGGCCTGTGCGATCAGTTCTGCGGACAGACCGCCTTTGCCGACGATGAGGATCGTGTCCTCCGTCGTCGCCATCGAGCGCAGAAATGCCCGCTGCTTGCTTGTAAGTGTCATAGATCTTCTCCTTTCTCAGGATGGTGTTCATTCAGGAACTTCGTATGAATTGTCGTTTTGCTTCCTGCCTCTCCCTCCGGGAGAGTGTGTCCGCAGGGCTGACGGAGAGGGCTCATTTCTTACCCCATCTTTTCTGCCAGCGCCGCCCGCAGCTTGCGCAGAGCCTGTCCGCGATGGCTGATGCGGTCTTTTTCGGCGGCATCCAGTTCGCCGTAGGTCTTGTCCCCTACCAGAAATATCGGATCGTAACCAAATCCGCCGCTGCCCACCGGCGCAAAAGCGATGGTTCCCTCACAGGTTCCCCGCACGGTGATGCACTCCCCGTCCGGGAATACACAGCAGACTGCCGACACAAACCGTGCGGTACGCTGTCCGTCCGGAATGTCCCGCATTTCATTCAACAGGCGCAGATAGCGGCCCTCGTCGGTCTTTACCTCCGGTGCGCCGTAGCGGGCGCTGTATACACCGGGCGCTCCGCCCAGTGCATCCACCTCCAGCCCGGAGTCGTCTGCAACAGCGGGCATTCCGGTAGCCTTCATTGCAGCCAACGCTTTGATGTATGCATTTTCTTCAAAGATCGTGCCGGTTTCCTCCGGCTCGTCCAGCGTAAACCCGGCCTGTTCTGCCGTCTGAGCCGAAATGCCCAGCGGTGCCAGAATCCGTTCCAGTTCAGCCAGTTTCTTTTTATTGTGGGTTGCAATAATGAATGTTTTCATGGTATTTCCTTATAACTCGTCCCGTTCAAACAGGGCATCGGCAAAATCCAGCGGATCGAAGGGCTGCAGATCGTCGATCTGTTCGCCCACGCCGACAAACTTCACCGGCACGTCCAGTTCCTCCCGGACTGCCAGCACAACGCCGCCCTTGGCGGTACCGTCCAGCTTGGTCAGGATGATACCGGTCAGACCTGCGGCTTCCTTGAAGGCCTTGGCCTGATTGATGGCGTTCTGGCCGGTGGTGGCATCCAGCACCAGCAGAACTTCCTTGTCCGCACCGGGCAGTTCCCGGTCGATGATACGGTTGATTTTGGCCAGTTCGTTCATCAGGTTCTTCTTGTTGTGCAGACGGCCTGCAGTGTCGCAGATAATGACGTCGGCCTTGCGGGCCTTGGCCGCCGAAATGGCATCAAACACCACGGCAGCCGGGTCCGAACCCTCAGGCTGTGCAATCATTTCCGCCTTGGCGCGGTC
>JAFTRF010000067.1 GCA_017462405.1 Clostridia bacterium
AGCGGTGCGCCGCCCATGTCGTTGGCGAACAGTGAACCGGTCACAATGGACGGGTCAAACGGGATGACCGAAGCGGCGGCGTTCAGCACCGGCTGGATCAGCTCGGCGATCAGCGGCGAAATGACGATCATACCGATCATGGACAGCGACAGCGTGCCCAGCATCATCAGACCGCGGTCAAATTCCTTGCCCAGACCGAATTTACTGCCGAACAGCTTGTCAATGGCACCCAGCATGGAGAAACAGGCCATAATTACAGAAATCGGATTCATCTTGCGGCACCTCTCAATCCGTCAGCGCCATGGGGGCGAAGCCCTTGGGCGTCAGGTGGTAGACTTCCTTGTAACCGCAGGTACGCAGCATTTCCAGCGCATCGTCAAAGCTCTGGGTCAGATAGCGCCGGTCGTGGCAGTCAGACGAAATGGTGATGCCAGCACCCAGCTCTTTCAGTGCCTTCAGAATGTATGTAGTCATGTACGGGGTGGTGCGGTACCCGCGGGACACGGCACCGGTATTGATCTCGAACAGGTGGATCTTCTTCGCCAGCGTTTCCAACGTCTCCATCACAATGCTGCGGTAACGGGGGTCATCCTGATCGAAGAAGTTTTCCTTTTCCGCCCACTTGGTGATCAGGTCGAAGTGGCCCACGATGTCCACCTTGCTGAAATCAGCCAGACGGGCCAGCAGACCGTAGTAGGCTTTGGCATACTTGATGCCGTCGCCGCCAAAGTGCTTGCGGATGACCAGACCGACCTCGTCGCGGGAACGGTCAAAGCCGACGTATTCACCGTTGATGTGGAAGTAGTGCGCGCCGCCGATGACGTAATCGTAGCCGGTCAGCTCCACCTCGGAGTAGATGTCCAGTTCCAGACCGCGGTAGATGGTGATCTGATCCTTGTACTTGTCTTTCAGTACGCCGATTTCCTTTTTGTATTGCTCCGTACCCGCCAGCGACATGGAACGGGTCGGCGCCCAGTGCATAAAGGAGTGACCGGAGAAGCCGATGGAATCAAAGTTCAGCGCAATGGCCTGCTGAACCATTTCCTCCAGCGTGTCACGACCGTCACAGTAGGTGCTGTGAGTGTGCAGATTCTGCAGATATTTCATATTGTTGGAAACCCTCCTCAAATCAATTTCAGACCATATATTATTATTGTATTTCATTTGCCGGGGGATGTCAACCGCTTTTTCCCTGTAGCGTAAAAATTTCATGCATTGCATTTGACGGCAATATATGTTAAAATAATTCCAAATAATCAAGGCCGCCATGGCCGCAAACGATCCGGGAGGGAACAGGATGATTATCACAAGAGAGATGGGTACCGTCATGCAGGACACCACCATGCGGTCCCCGGTATACATCGACGTACGGAAAGCGCCGTTTGAACTGTACGGTTTCGCAGAGGATTTCCGGCGGGTACCGCTGGATGTCGCTGAAGCGACCAGCCCCAACGTCGTATACAATTCGGGCCACTCCGCAGGCTGTCGGGTGCGCTTCCGTACCGACTCCGATTACATCGTAGTACATGGGGATTATTCCGTTGCCGAACAGCACGATGCATCGTCCGGTGTCGCCCGGTACGGCTTTGACCTGTACAGCAACGAGGACGGCAAGCAGATCTTCATGGGCATCTTTTGTCCGTCGCAGGGAGAGGGCAAGACCTACAAGGAGAGCCGCCTGAAAACCGACGGCAAAATGCACGACTACACCGTCTATTTTCCACTGACGACCACGTTGACCGGGATGTACATCGGTCTGCGTGAGGGCAAGACCATCGAACCCACCGTGGAAAAATACAAATACGAAACGCCTGTGGTGTTCTACGGTTCTTCTATTGTTCACGGCATCGGTGCCTCGCGCCCCAGCATGAATTATCCGTCCGTGGTGTCCCGCCGGCTGAATACGAACGTCATCAATCTGGGCTTCGGCGGCTCGGCACTGGGAGAACCGGCGATCATGGAATACATAGCCGGGCTGAAAATGTCGGTCTTTGTGTACGATTACGACCACAACGCCCCCGACAGCGACCATCTGGCAAAAACACATTATGCCGGCTATCAGATTTTCCGCGCCAAGCAGCCGGATACGCCCATCATCATGGCTTCTAAGGTGGACATTGACTGCGGCGACTATGCCGATAACTGCCGCCGCCGCGAGATCGTGCGGGAAACCTATGAGAAGGCTCGCGCGGCAGGCGACCAGAACGTGTACTTCATTGACGGTGAATCGATTTACCCGGCAGACCTCCGGGGTGAATGCACCAACGATTTGTGTCATCCGAACGACGTCGGGTATCAGTATATGGCCGATGCCTTTGGTGCCATCATCAAGGAATTGCTGGAAAAGTAAGTATCCGTTTGCAGAACGAGAAAGGAATCCGTATGTCAGGCAACAGCATTGTGGAAAAGAAAATTTGCAGCAGTGAATTTCAGTATCTGCAGCCGTACTTCTACAACAATCCGTATGCGCTGCGTTGTGAACTGGGCGTCGGGGATACAGTGGAAGAATACATCGCAAACGCCAAAAAGCGCGCAATGGCGCTTTTTCACATTCTGTTTCCGGATGGTGCGGATGCAATCTTCTTTAACCATTGGCTGTACGATTATTGCGACAGCGGCGATGCTGAAAAATACAGCTGTGATCCGGAT
>JAFTRF010000068.1 GCA_017462405.1 Clostridia bacterium
CAGCGGCTGGAAAGTGCCGAGGAACAGAAAGCACAGGCCGAGCAAGCCGCACAGGAAGCCACCGACCGTGCCGAAGCCCTGCGGAAACAGGCGGCGCAGAGCAGCCCGGACGTCATCCGCTTCAAAGCGCAGTTTGAGCGGGTCCAGCGGGAATTGCAGCAGCTGCGTACGTTGCTGAATGCCATCCGGGAATCCGATGCCGGCACCGCCGACAAGCTGACCCGTGCGATGGAGGCGCTGGTGCGCCAGTATGGAGGGAACGCATGAACAAAACCGAATTCCGCAGACGGGAAACCCGCACCCACACCGGCCTGTATGCCGTGCTGTGTCTCCGTTGCGGCGAAATCCACGAAACCACCAACCCCGATTTCGATGCACTCCGCAGTCCCTGCTGCCAGCGCGGCATGGCATTCATCGGGCATCTGGCTCCGAAATCGCCGGAGCGGGTCAAATCCGAGGACCGCGATCAGATGCGCCCGGCACATATGGTGCGGTCGCCCGTGCAACGGGAAGCCGACCAGCAGGAGGCGCTGTTCCGTTGGGTGCAGTTCCGGGCGGCGACCATGCCGGAGCTGAAACTGCTGCACCACATCCCCAACGGCGGCAGGCGCGATGCCGCGGAAGCCGCCCATCTCAAGCGGCTGGGCGTGAAGCCGGGCGTGCCGGATTTGTGTCTGCCGGTGGCACGCGGTCCGCACCACGGGCTGTACATCGAGATGAAAGCCGGGGACAACAAGCCCACCGACAAACAGAACGAATGGCTCGACGCGCTCCGCAAGCAAGGCTATGCGATTGCGGTCTGCTGGTCCCACGAAGAAGCCGAGGAAGTGATCGAGGAGTACATGGCACAAGGCCCATATCACAGAAAGACGGTGATGATATGACGGAGCGGCGGTTGGTGGATGTGGACGATCTGATGGACAAGCTGTGCAGCCTTTGCCAGATTCCATTTTGGGAGTGCAAACCGACAGAATGCGTATTGCGGCAGGCCCTCATCGCACAACCTGCCGTAACGGTACCGACGTGGATTCCAGTGACGGAACGCAAACCGGAAAAACCGCAGACCGTGCTTGTTACCGATGGCACCGAAACATGGGTGGCCGAGTATTCTGCTGACCACAATGCATTTTTCGTGATGTGCGGCGCAGACAAGAATCTGAGCCTTACCCACTGGATGCCGTTACCGGCACCGCCGAAGGAGGGCCCCCATGCCGAATTGGATTCCGACCCGTGACCGCCTGCCGCCGGAAGAAACGCCGGTGCGGTGCCTCGACGGCCGCGGCTTTGCGTTCGACGGGGTGTACTGCCCACGGGTGCATCGAAGCTGCTGGTTCCGGCTGGACAAGCACGGCAACGGCTTCATTCACCCGGCACCGACGCATTGGTATATACCGGAGAGGGGGTGATTGGATGGGCTATGTCATTACCGCCATCGTAAGCGCCATGATCGGCGCAACCATCGGCGTAGTCGTTATGTGTCTGATGTACACCGCAGGCAAAGCAGACGAACATAACGGCAGCAAATAACCAACCAGACGAGAGGAGACAAGCGTATGCGCAAGCAAAATCCCTATACATTGCCGGACGATGTCCGCCAGCAGGCCATCGGCGCGCTGCGCGGCTATCACCGGCTCCGGCAGCAGCTTGCGGGGATGGATGCCGCCGCCGCACCGGACAGCGAGCAGGGTGTCCGCCGGATGCTGATCCACGGACGGCTGGTGGCCATGGACCGGGCCATTGCCCAGATTCCGGAGGAGTACCGCAAAGGTCTGCTGGACAAGCTGTGGTACCACGCGCCGTACCCGTACATTGCCGGGGAAGCCACATGGAAGCGTCAGCGCCGCAAGCTGCTGTACTACACGGCGAAATACCTCGCCATTCCGTAATGGTCCATTTCATCCCGCTGTCTGCATCCGCAGGCGAGCGGGATTTTTTGCGCACCGCGCAGGATGATACCCCAGACCCATTTTTTTGTAGTAAACTACAAAATGAACCATAAAACAGGCGGGATCAAGGGGGACACAAGACCATCGCTCCACCTTCCGTCGTCAGATGGGAGGTGGATTTTTTATGCTGAAAGCTTGCGGATATTGCGGACGGATACATAAGCCGGGGGAGCGATGTACCCGTGCGCCGCCCCGGAAATCCGGTGGTGCATACCGGGACGATCCGCAGATCCGGGCATTCCGGGATTCGGCGGAATGGCAGAACAAGCGCAACGCCATCAAAGAGCGGGACCGGTGGCTGTGTCTGGCCTGTCTGCACCGGGCGGCGCGGACATTGCGGCAGTACAACAGCCGGCGGCTCAGCGTCCACCACATTGTCCCGCTGCACATTGCGTGGGACCTGCGGATGGACGACGACAATCTGATCACCCTGTGCGACACCCACCATACGATGGCAGATGCAGGCGGTTTCTCCGCGGAGGTCCTACGGAGTTGGGCGACAGAGACAGCGCGGTCGGATTGATGCCCCCCGGCGGAGGACACTCCGGAATCCGGAACGCGCCCCACGCAACACGGGGCTTCGTGCAAAAAATATTCCCGATATGGAATTTCGGAAAAGAGGTGGAAAAATGCCGAGAGCAGCCAAGAGTGCCGATGCCCTCACCGGGCACCGGACCAAGGACGAACTGACACAGCGGAAGAACGCAGAAAAGGCCGCCATGACGGGGAAAAAGATGAAAATCGCCGCGGAAACCAAAAGCGACCCCGCGGCCCACGCGGAGTGGAAACGGATCGTCAGTCTGATGAACAAGCTGGATAAAAACGACGATATTTTTTCCGCCGTCATGAACCGGTATTGCCAGCTTTTCGGGGAAATTCAGGCGTGTATCGTGCAGAAAACCGAGGTGCAGCGTTTGCTGAAAAAAACGGAGGAAGCATTTGACAATGTCATGGAAACCTACGAGGGGGACGACGTTGTTGGACAGATGCTGCGGATCACCAAGCAGATCAATGACCTGCTGCGACAGCAAGCGGCCATCGATGCCCGGATCATGTCCAAGCGGCGGATGCGGATGGACATCGAAAAGGAGAATGCCATGACCGTGGCGGCCAGCCTGCGGACGCTGCCCAAAGCCGCCGCTGCACCGAAATCCGAAAATCCCCTGCTGGGGGTGCTGTCCGGTGACGATTAAGGACAGCCGCGCATATACTTACGCGAAATGGTGCGCCCGTCCTGCCAACAGGAAAGTGGGACGCTACGTCAAAAAACAGGCGAAAGCATGGATGAGAATCGCCGACGGCAAAGACCGGGCGGCCTATGTGGACGAGGACGCATGGCGGAAAATCCTGCGCATCCTGCGTCTGATGGTGCATCCCGACCTGCACGTCCCCATGGACGAGGGGCTGGAGGACTACGCCTGTCTGCTGATCGCGGCGGTGTTCTGCACCAAATGCCGCAAGGATCACACCCGGTACTACCATACTGCCCTGCTGGAAATCGCCCGGAAAAACTTCAAGACCTTTACCAGCGCGGTGATCTTCATCATTGCCATGCTGACCGAGCCGAAATTCAGCCGCTTTTTCTCCGTAGCACCCGACCTGAAGCTGTCCAAGGAGCTGCAGGTCAACCTGCGGAAGATCATCAAAAGCAGTCCGGCACTGGCGGACGACCGGGTGTTCAAAACCCTGCGCAGCGAGACGCGGTGCCTGCTGACGGAAAGCGAATTTGTGCCGCTGGCCTACTCCAACGACAAGATGGACGGCAAGCTGGCCAATATGTTCCTTGCGGATGAAGTAGGTGCCATGGATGCCTATCCGGTGGAGGCCATGCGCTCCTCCCAGATCACGCTGAAAAATAAGCTGGGCATCATCATCAGTACCCAATACCCCAACGACGACAACGCAATGATGGACGAGATCGACCGGGCGAAGAAGACGCTGGACGGGCTGATGGAAGACAAGCAGTATTTTGCCTTGCTGTACGAGCCGGACGATGAATACTGCACCGGCGACCAGTGGCAGAAGGACGACAACATCATTTATCAGGCGAACCCGGTGGCCGTCAGCAATCCGTACGTGTTCGACAACATCCGGAAAATGCGTGCGCTGGCGGTGATGTACGAAAACAAGCGGGAAAACTTCCTGTGCAAGCACCTGAACATC
>JAFTRF010000069.1 GCA_017462405.1 Clostridia bacterium
AATACACGCTGACCGACAACCAGATCAAGCAGTATCAGAATCTGCAGAAAGAGGTCGCCAACACCATCCGGACGAAAGAAGCGGAGATCCTGCTGACGCAGTACGAGGAACGCTACACGGAAGCGGTCAAGCAACGGGCGGAGGTGGAGGCAGGGTACTATCAACAGTTCCAACGCTATCAAGAATTAGAAGCAACCTATAAAACGAATCAGGCGGCAGTGGATGAGTGGGTTGCTAAGAATGGTATCCGTATGCACAATGTGGAGTACCAGGAACTTCAGACCAAGGTCGGCCTGAGCAAAAAGGCCATGGAAGAAGCGGAAGACGCGTATCTTTCCTATGGCAAACAGGTCGAGCAGGTACTCAGCGACATCGGCCTGTATCAGCAGGCGGAAACACTGATGCTCAAAGGCGAAACCGATAAAGTCATTGAACTGCTGAAAGAACAGGAGTATGGGTTTATTTCCGCAGAAACAGTGGCAGAACAATCAGCTTCGGAACAGTTGGGGACACTGCAAAATCAGTACGATCAGGCATTGTTCTTGTTGGAGGATTACCGCAAGAAGCACGGCGAAGGTGCGCGTGGATATATGGAAGAAGAACTACAAGCATTGCAGACTCATGCCGACAAGTGCAAGCAGGAACTGGACAAGGCGACCAAGAACATCGGCTCCGGCACGACGGCACTGCTGGACGGCTATACCGCCACACTCGGCAAGGAACTGGACGATGCCGCCGGAGAAGCCTACCGCAAGGGCAAAAAGATCGGTGAGGACATCATCAGCGGTACGCTGTACGGGTTGAACCGCAAGGAGTCCACGCTGGACGAGCGCACCAAGGGCATTTTCAGCGGAATGCTGAAAACCGCCCAGAATACGCTGGATATCCATTCGCCGTCCCGGAAGTTTCAATGGATCGCGGAAATGTCCGTCGCCGGGTTCGATGACAAATTTCGTGCAGGCATGGAAACCTCTTTTGCAGATGTCCGTGCGCTGCTTCAGCGCGAAACAAGCAATCTGTCCCATGCGGCATCCTACATCAATCAGCATACCAGCACCAGCCATTATTACGGCGGCAGCACCATTCAGGTGTATGCCGCACCGGGGCAAAATGCAGAGGACATTGCACAGGCGGTCATGGATGCGATTCAGAATGAAGTATACAAACGAAAGGCGGTGTTTGAATGAGTTTCATCAAATGGGACGGCATCCGTTCCGATGAACTGGGTGTGGTCGTGGAGCGATACCCGGCCCTGCCCGGCGGCGGCCGGATCGTCAACTCTGTCCGCATCCCCGGACGAAACGGGGAACTGACCGAAGAAACGGGCGCATTTGAGAATTACAGCCAGCCCTATGAGGTGTATGTTTCGTCGGCAGAAGTCAATGCGCCGGCGGCGGTCCGACGGATGCGCCTGTGGCTGCTGCGGCCGACCGGATACCGGCGGTTGGAGGACAGCTACGACCCGGACATCTATCGCCGGGCACGTTGTACTGCATCACCGGACGTGGCGAACATCATGAACCGGTTCGGACGTGCGACCATCACCTTTGACTGCGATCCGCGCCGCTTTCTGAAGGAGGGCGAGGCGGTGCAGGAACTGACGGAGCCTGCGGTGCTGTACAATGCATACATGACGGCCCAGCCGGACATCTGGGTATACGGCAGTGGAGCGGGTACCCTTACCGTCGGCGGCTGCTCCGTTGCGCTGGACATTGCAAACGGATATATTCATCTGGATTGCGAAAACGGGAACGCAGAAGACCCGCAGGGCAACGCAAATTTCCGCATCCACGCACCGGAAATGCCCGTGCTCCCTCCGGGTGAGGTGCAGATCACATGGACCGGCGGCGTGGAGCGTGTCGAAATTCAGCCACATTGGTGGATGTAATGGAGGAACCATGATTTTCTTATATGAACGAAACGAACAGCAGTTTGCGCACAACGGCATCGGTGCCGTCAGCGATGCATTGTCTGCCCTTGTGACGGAAGAACGCAACGGCAGCTTTGAAATGGAAATGGTGTACCCCATGAAAGGGATTCATTTTGCGGAGCTGCAGACCCGGCGCATCCTTTTTTCCAAGGCATCGCCCGGTGGAAAGCACCAGCCGTTCCGCATTTATGCCATTTCCAAGCCCATGAACGGCCGGGTGACGGTAAAAGCGCGGCACATTTCGTACGATTTGTCCGGCAGTTGTGTGCAGCCGTTTGAAGCGGCGGACATCGGAGCGGCGATGCAGGGGCTGACGGACAATGCGGTGACTGCGTGTCCGTTCACCTTTACGACCGACAAAAGTACGGCGGCCGCCTTTTCCGTGAAGTACCCCAGCACCATCCGTTCGTTGCTGGGCGGCAAAAGCGGCTCGCTGCTGGATGTATACGGCGGCGAGTACACGTTTGACCGATACAACGTGCATCTTGCGGCCCAGCGTGGCGCAAACAACGGCGTGGCCATCCGGTACGGCAAGAACCTGACCGATCTGAAGCAGGAAGAAAACATTTCTGCTGTGGCAACCGGCGTATATCCCTACTGGATGCCGCTGGCCCCGGAATACGGCAATCTGGTGACGCTGCCAGAGAAAATCGTCCCGGCACCGGGTACGTATGATTTCACTCACGTCGCACCGCTGGATCTGTCCGCAGAATGGCCGGAGGCCCCGACGGAAGAAATGCTTCGGGCGCGTGCGGAACGCTATGTAAAGGACAATGCAATCGGCATCCCGAAGGTAAGCCTGTCCGTGTCCTTTCAGGCACTGGCAAACACCGAGGAATACAAGCACATTGTCGCACTGGAAACGGTGCATTTGTGCGATACGGTGGCGGTGTACTACCCGGAACTGGGCGTGCAGGCCGAAGCCAAGTGCATCAAAACGGTGTACGACGCACTGCACGACAAGTACCTGTCCGTCTCGCTGGGCGATGCCAAAACCACGCTGGCAGACACCATCGCCGGTCAGCAGCAGCAGATCGAGGGCGGATTGACCGGTGCGGCCCAGCAGGCCGCCGCAACCTCCGGCAGTCTAACGGCGCAGCTGAACAACCTGATGGCCAATGCGCTGGGCTTTTACGCATCCAGCGAAGTGGACGCCGTCGGGCGCAGGGTGGACTACTACCACGACCAGCCGACCCGTGCAGGCAGTACCGTCATCTATAAAATTGCGGCATCCGGCTTTGCGGTCAGCGCGGATGGCGGACAGACATGGAATGCCGGGGTGACGCCGTCCGGCAACATCGTCGCCAAGATTCTGGAAGCCCACAAAATCCAGAGTCCCACCGACCCCTCGGTGTACATCGACCTGCTCAACGGCATCATTGCCGCCAAGTATCTGATGGACTCCACCACCAGTTCCAAGGTGCAGCTCGGCTCCGACGGCACCACCTCCGAGGGAATGTTCCTGATCCGGGACGGCATCATGCGCATGATGCTGTCCTCCCAGCCGTACGACGGTGTGCTGTCCGGGTGGCGATCGTGGCTGCTGACCCGGAACGACCTGCACATTCAGGGCGCGGACAATGCCGACGGCATTCCGCTGCGCATCATT
>JAFTRF010000070.1 GCA_017462405.1 Clostridia bacterium
CACTTCTTCGGCAGTATGGCACACTTTATAAAACGGCACAATATTCAGTCCGCACTTTTTCATATATGCCAGTGACGCGCTGTGGCTGTCAATGTCGGCACCTTCCACCTGCTGGATATTGAACACGAACACATCCAGCCCGCGCGCACCCGTAACTGCAGCATCCTTCTGCCGCAGTGATCCGGCCGCTGCATTGCGGGGGTTTTTGAAGGCTTTCTGCCCTTCCTCTTCCTGCTCCTTCACCAGCCGCAGGAAGTTTTCTACAGGCATATACACCTCACCGCGCACCTCCAGAAAATCCGGTGCCTGTTTCAGCTTTTTCGGAATGGCTTTCATGGCCTTCAAATTGGCCGTGATGTTTTCGCCCACAAAGCCGTCGCCGCGGGTCGAGCCACGGACGAACTTGCCCTCCCGGTATTCCAGCGACACCGAGAGTCCGTCGATTTTCGGTTCCACGACGTATACCGGGTCACTGATCGTCTCCCGCACACGGCGGTCGAAGTCCAGCACCTCCGCCTCGGAAAATACGTCCTGAATACTGCCCATCTGAACGGTGTGGCGCACTTCTTCAAACTGGCGGTTGACCTCACCGCCCACCCGCTGAGTGATCGAGTCTGCGGTCACAAACTGCGGGAAACGGGCCTCCAGCTCCTTAAGCTGATTCATCAGCCGGTCGTATTCAAAGTCGTCGATCTCAGGTGCATCCTCATTATAGTATTTGTCTGCGTGGTAATTCAGCGTCGCACGAAGCTGTTCAATTTCGATCCGGGCCTGTTCCGGTGTCATAGTCCATTCTCCTTTGCGGTGTTTTCTGCGCCTGCACCTGTTCATACAGGTATTGCAGGCATTCCTGTCTTTCCTCATTTATATTATAACAAACCACCGGAAAAATCAACACCCATTCCGATATCGGTACGTTTTAACGGACCGCTACTGACGGTACCTGCCCTACGATCACCGTCTGTGCCACACAGCAGGATACTGTCACGGTTTCTTCCTCGGCACCGGGTAGCAGTGGATAGACCGTCAGCTCCGCATCCAGCCAGATTTCGTGCAGGGTCTGATTGACACCAGCCTCGCAGAACTGATTGCGCAGGGTACATTTTGCCGCAGATACCGCCGAAAAACGCACCGTGATGTCGGGGCCACGCTCCCGCAGGAGGCTCCATCCGGTCAGCGTACCGACCGGGATTTTCAGCGGTTGCGGTGCATTTTCGTCCAGTTCGGCCTGTACCAATTCATACAGCCGGGTCTGCATCTGTCCCAGCAGCACCGGATCGGTATGCATCGACAGAATCTCTCCCGCATCGTCGCGCCGGATGACCAGTACGCCAGACGGATCGCAGGATTCCATCAATGCAGCGGCCGCCGTCTGTACGGCCCGGTTGGCCGTTTTCTGTGCTTGCTGACGCACCTGCGTGGCCAGCAGCGCCTCCGTCGGCTGTTCCGCTGCAACCGCAAACAACCGCACCGCACCTGCGAGCAGCACCGTCCATCCGATGCTCCGCCCTTTTCGCCGCATTCTTCCGGTACGCATTTCATCGCCTCTTTCGTCCATTTCTGCTCCATTCTATACCGCTTTCTGCAAAAAGGTTCCGTTTTACCCGCATTTTCGCCCTTCCTGCAGGATTTTTCGTTTTTTCCCTTGCATTTTTCGTCATAAAAGGGTAATATGAATAAGATAAGGTGTCATCCTGCATATTCCATACGGAAAGGAGAACCCCCGACATGAACAACGAATTGCTGACCCGTATCGATGCCCACGGCACCCGTTTTTCCAAGGGACAGCGACTCATCGCACAATACATCCGGATGCATTACGATAAAGCCGCTTTCATGACAGCTGCCCGGCTGGGCGGTACCGTAGGTGTCAGCGAGTCCACTGTGGTGCGGTTTGCGACGGAAATCGGTTATCCCGGCTACCCCGCGCTGCAGCGTGCCATGCAGGAAATGATCCGGAGCCGGCTTACCGCCGTCCAACGCATGGAGGTTGCAGAAGATCGCATCGGCTCGGAAAAACTGCTGAATGCGGTGCTGACCTCCGACATCGAAAGCATTCGTGCAACGATGGAGTCCGTCTCGGAACACTCGTTTACGGAAGCCGTCGAAGCCATCGTCCATGCCCGGCATATTTACATTGCAGCCGCCCGTTCCTCTGCTCCGCTGGCCAGCTTTCTGGGCTATTACTTCAACCTGATTTTCGGACAGGTCACGGTAGTCAATGCCGTCAGCGAAAGTGAATTTTTCGAGAAATTATTCCGCATCGGCGAAGCGGATGCCGTCATCGGCTTCAGCTTCCCACGCTATTCTGCCAGCATGGCCAAGGCCATGCACTTCGCCCGCAGCAAGGGAGCAACGGTGATTTCCATTACGGACAGCGAAAATTCTCCGCTGGCACACCATGCCACCCATCTCCTGTTGGCGCAAAGCAATATGGTTTCCGTGGCAGATTCGCTGGTTGCGCCCATGAGTCTGGTCAACGCACTGATTGCTGCCGTGACGGAACGCAAAAAAGCCGACGTGATCGCCGCGCTGGAACGGCTGGAAGCCGCATGGGATGCCTACGGCATATATGAAAAGGTGGTGGATTAAACCATGAACAACCGCATACTGATCATCGGCGCCGGTCCCGCCGGCATGATGGCCGCCATTGCCGCGGCCGAGGCCGGAGCCACGGTCACGTTGCTGGAACGCAATGACCGTCCCGGCCGCAAGCTGCTGATTACCGGCAAGGGCCGGTGCAACATCACCAACAACTGCACCGTCAACGAGCTGATCGCTTCGGTGCCGGTCAACAGCCGTTTTCTGTACGGCGCATTTTCCCGCTTCACACCGCAGGATATGATGGACTTCTGCACCGGCAACGGTCTGCCCATCAAGACGGAGCGGGGCAACCGGGTCTTTCCCGTGTCCGACCGGGCACAGGATGTCGTCGATCTGCTGAACCAGCGCTGCACCGAACTGGGCTGTGAACGCATTACGGGTCGGGCAATGCACCTCTGTACCGAAAACGGCGTACTTACCGGTGTCAAAACCGAAGACGGACGCTTTATCGAAGCCGGACGCGTGATCCTGGCGACCGGTGGCGCTTCCTATCCCGGTACTGGCTCCACCGGTGACGGCTATGCCCTCGCCAAAGAAGTGGGGCATACCATCGTCACCCCCGTTCCCTCGCTGATCCCCATGACCGCCGAAGGCAAAGACTGCACCGATATGATGGGGTTATCCCTCCGGAACACCGGTCTGCAGATCGAGGACACAAAGAAAAAGAAAACCGTATATACCGATTTCGGTGAAATGCTGTTCACCCACTTCGGCGTATCCGGTCCCATGATCCTCAGCGGAAGCGCACACCTGCGGCCCATGGAGCCGGGACGATACGTCCTGCATCTGGATCTGAAGCCCGCCTTGTCCGAGGAACAGCTGGACGCGCGCCTGCTGCGGGAGATTACCGCCGCCCCCAACCGCTATCTGGGCAATCTGATGGGCGCACTGCTGCCCGCCAAGATGATTCCCGTATTTCTGCGCCGGGCCGGACTGGATCCTTCGCTCCCGGTCAACCGGCTTTCCCGCGAAATGCGGAAAAAGCTGATTTCCGTACTGAAGGACTTCACCGTGACCATCCACGGTTTCCGCCCGCTGTCCGAGGCCATCGTCACTTCCGGTGGCGTCAGCGTCAAAGAAATCTCACCCAAAACCATGGAATCCAAAAAGCAGCCCGGACTTTATTTCTGTGGCGAGGTCATCGACGTAGATGCTTACACCGGTGGCTTCAATCTGCAGATCGCATGGTCCACCGGTCGTCTGGCTGGGCAGTCCGCTGCGGAATCCTGCTGCTGATCTTGTTTCCCCATCCATCTTCATACATCATCATACATTACAAAGGAGAATGCATCATGATCGCAATTGCTCTGGACGGTCCTGCCGGCGCAGGAAAAAGCACCATCGCACGCACCGTAGCCAAACAGCTGGGGTTCATCTACATTGACACCGGCGCACTGTACCGCACCATCGGTCTGGCCGCAACCGCAGCCGGCACGGATACCGACAACGCAGAGGCGGTTGCCGCTCTGCTGGACAGCCTGTCCATCCAGCTGACCTTCCGCGGGGACGAGCAGCGCGTACTGCTCAACGGTGAGGACGTATCCGACCGCATCCGCACCCCCGAAGCTTCGATGATGGCCTCCAAGGTGTCGGCCATCCCCGCCGTACGCACCTTCCTGCTGTCGCTGCAGCGGAAAATGGCGGAGGAAAACAACGTCATTATGGACGGCCGCGACATCGGCACCGTCGTCCTCCCCAACGCACAGATCAAGCTGTTCCTGACCGCCAGCGTGGAGTGCCGCGCACAGCGCCGCTATGAGGAGCTGATCGGCAAAGGCATGGATGTCAAGCTGGAGGATGTCAAGAGCGATATGGAGAAGCGCGACTATGCCGATTCTCATCTGGCCACTGCACCGCTGAAGCCCGCCGAGGACGCCCAGATCGTGGATACCAGCTGGCTGGAGCTGCATCAATCCGTGGCACTGCTGACCGAAATCATCAACCACCGTCTCAACGGCTGATTTACAACTTACAGGAGGGTTTTATTATGGCATGGCTGTATCATTTCTGTGTAGGTGTCTGCGCACTGGTTTTCCGCATCTTCTATCCCTACCGCATTGTCCGCAAGCCCAAACTGGAAGGTCCCGCAATTTTCTGCGCCAACCACATTTCCCTCATTGATATGCTCTTCCTCGCATTTACCAGCCGCCGCATGGTGCATTTCATGGCCAAGGCCGAGC
>JAFTRF010000071.1 GCA_017462405.1 Clostridia bacterium
CGGCACCTATCCGGTCGGCTACAATTCCCGCACCACCGACACCCGGCGCAATGTGGTCGGTGTCGGTGATGTGATTACCGAACGGCTGAATGCGGCCGGCATCGTCACCATTCACGATTCTACCGTTTACGACAGCCCGGCCTATTCCGGTGCGTACGGTCGTTCTCAGAAAACCGTGGAGTCCTATCTGAAAAAATATCCATCCATCAAAGTGATTCTGGACGTCCACCGGGATGCCATTCAGCAGAATGACGGCTCCCTGCTGAAACCGACTACAACCATCAACGGCAAAAAAGCCGCGCAGATCATGTTGGTGAGCGGCTGTGACGACAAAGGCACCCTTGGATTTCCCAACTGGCGCCAGAACCTGACCTTCGCCGCACATCTGCAGCAGCAGATCGTCAACGACCATCCCGGTCTGGCCCGGCCCATTTACTGCTGGAATGTGCGCTACAATGCGCACCTTTCTCCCACCGCACTGCTGGTGGAATTCGGCAGCGACGCCAACACCGCCGATGAAGTGCAGTATTCCGCGGAATTATTTGCGGACAGCCTGATTGCCATGCTGAATCCCTATATCAAAAAGAACGGATGATGAAAAATGCAAAATGATCTTCATGCCGCCCGGAACGGATTTCTCCGGGGCTTTCTCTGTACGTCTGTCGTGCTGCTGCTGGCACTGGGTGTCTTGCTGGGCATTCATCAGGCGCAGGTCAATACGGAGCGGATCTGCTTCGGAGAATCCGGTGCGGCCGAAGAAGGTTTATTCGATGAAATTGGCCGGATTTCCGGCCCTCTTGTAAAAATGTAACGGATTGTTCAAATTTTCTGCCCGGTTTTTTTGTGTAAAAAGGTTGACCTTTTCGCAAATTTGTAGTATGATAAAGACGGATAGAGTGCCGCTGGCATTCAGAAGCTGCAAAGTATGCCGTTACATACGGCAAGATGGAGGTTATATAATGAAAAACACCGTGAAGATCCTCATTGCAACCATCGCAGTTGTCGCCGCCCTGACCGCTGCCGTCACCGCTTTCCTTGTTTACAAGGACAAGAAGGAGCGCGACGAAGCCGAGCTGGAGCATTATCTCGATTGCTCCATTCAGTGAGAAACTCCGTGAAGCAGAGGCAGTAGCCGGGATCCGCCTTGATTCCGGAAATATCTGCCGTGTCTTCATCGCAGCGAGCAGCGCGTCGGACACCGTGCGTCGTATGTTGCTGTAGTCTCTCCGCTCAATGATTGCCTGTCGGACACGGCATTGTCGTGTCGGCAGGCTTTTCATTTGCCCGAATGATGCTCTGTGAAAGGGATGCATGTATGAAATCCATTACCATCGAAAAAAATGACGCCGGTCAACGGCTGGATAAATTTCTCACCAAAAGCCTCCCCCATCTGCCGCAATCCATGATGTACAAATACATCCGTACCAAGCGCATCAAGCGCAACGGCAAGCGCTGCACCATTTCCGACCGTCTGGAAACCGGTGACGTACTGGAGCTGTACATCAACGATGAATTTCTGATTCCTGCCGAGCAGAAGCTGCCCTTCATGCAGGCTTCCCGGAAGCTGGATGTGGTCTACGAAGACGAGCACCTGCTGGTCGTCAACAAAAAGGTCGGGCTGATCGTCCATTCGGACGACAAATCCTACGGCGATACCCTCATCGACCGCATTCAGCGATACTTATATGAAAAAGGCGAATATCAGCCGGAAAACGAGTTGTCCTTTGCCCCGGCGCTGATCAACCGCATCGACCGCAACACCTGCGGCATGGTGCTGGCGGCCAAAACCGCCGAATGCCTGCGACTGATGAACGACAAGATGAAAGAGCGGGACATCGACAAATACTATCTGTGCGTCGTTCACGGCTATATGGACAAAAAAGAAGCCGTGCTGGAAGGCTTTCTGGAAAAGGACGAGGACAAAAATCAGGTTTTCGTCCACAACAAGCCCATTCCCGGCGGGCGCACCATCCGCACCGGTTATAAAGTATTGGCTGAGAAAAACGGCTACAGCCTGCTGGAAGTCGATCTGCTGACCGGACGTACCCACCAGATCCGTGCGCACATGGCCTCTGTGGGGCATCCGTTGGTGGGCGATGGCAAATACGGCTCCAATGCGCTGAACAAGCCCAGCGGCTACAAAACGCAGGCACTGTGTTCGTACAAGCTGACGTTCCATTTCACCCCGGAGGAAGTGTTGGCGCATCTGGACGGCAAAAGTCTGGAACTGAAGGACGTGTGGTTCCTGCAGGATTTCTACGACGGAAAGCTGGGTGTCAGCCCGATGCTGCGGAAATAAATGATTTCTTTTTGGCTTTTTGCTTGCAATTTAAAATGTAATGTGCTATAATTGCTGTCATAGTTTGCCGCCGTGGCGAAACTGGCAGACGCAAGGGACTTAAAATCCCTCGATAGCGATATCGTACCGGTTCGAGCCCGGTCGGCGGCACCACAAAACCCCTGTGACGATTTTCACAGGGGTTTTTGTTTTAGTACACCTTCTGGGGCGAGGGTTTTACTTCATACACCTATAAGAACTAATTCCAACACAACGCGGGCGGCACGAAAAACAGCTACATCCCTTATGACGAAGGAGCACACTTATGAATCATGCAATCTACTACGACGGCGCATACCTGCTGCTGCCGGATAATTTCCCGGATTACGAAGCCTTTCTGCAGGACCTCTGCCAAAAAGAACTGCCGGCAAAATACCGCATGGTCGTATTGCGGGAAGACCATCAGGTAAACAGTTATTCTGTGGTCAAAGGATGCAGTATGGCGCCTTACTTTCTCTCTGGTTACAACGATGCCCCCAGTATTGTCACCATCACGGACAAATCCGATGTATATCCGGCACAGGTGGAAATTCTGACCCAACAGGAATACAATGCAAAGCTGCGGGAACGGATCGGGCAGGTCTGCCCCGGCTGTCTGCGCTTCAAGCCGCTTTCCAACCGGGTACAAAGCCTGAACGGGCACTTTGAAGAAATGACGCTGGATGGTGTGTGCATGTTCCGGCAGGAAAGCAAGCCTTCGCCTCGGATTTTCCGTGAGTATTTGTTTTTCTTCGGTGGATTTTTCCGGCAGTTCAATTATGCGGACAAAACTGCCCCGGAAATGCTGGATACCCTCAAAGAATGCCTGCATCTGCGCTATCGTGATGCAAACCTGATCGAAGAAAACGGACAAAAGACGCTGACCGTATCCTGCCGGAAAAACGAACTTCTGACCCCTTTGCTGACGTATGCATTGTCCCGGTATGTCCGCAAAATTTCCGATGACACGTACCACATCTGCTCCGCAGTGCCGTTTGTGTATACGGAAGATGTGTTAAACGATTTGCTTTCCGAAGAAAATGCCGAAGCCTTCCGGAAGGAATGCAAGAAGTACGGCATTTCCTTGAGCATTCTGGAATACGACCCCTGCGGCGCTGAAAAAGTGCATCGCGCATTACAGCCGCTGGTGGAACATTTCCAGCTGTTTCCGCTCTTGCAGACCGAACGCAAGACTTATTATCTGATGACGGACACC
>JAFTRF010000072.1 GCA_017462405.1 Clostridia bacterium
CCCTGTCCTGCAAGGATTTTCGGCAAAAGAAAAAGTTCGATAGTTTCAGATACTCTCGTATCAAAACTATCGAACTTATTTGGTCCGAGTGACAGGAGTCGAACCTGCGGCCTCTTGAACCCCATTCAAGCGCGCTACCAAAACTGCGCTACACCCGGATGTCTCGTGTTTTCACTCAACGTGTACTATTATAGCACGCTTCCCGGAAATGTCAAGAGGTTTTTTCAAATTTTTTTCGCTTTTTTTCGGGAATTTTTCTGCGGATCCCTCCTGTTTTTTCCGCCGTGATCGCCCGGACGACGGGGGCGAGCAGTACCAGCGTGATCAGATTCGGCACCGCCATGAGGCCGTTGAAGATTTCGCTGAGTCCCCATACGGCCTCCAGCCGCATCAGGCAACCCAGCGCCGCCGCACCGATGAACAGCACCCGGTATCCGCGTCCGGTACCGCCGGACAATGCGCGGCAGCTGCGCTCCCCGTAGTACGCCCACCCCAGCATGGAGGCCAGTGCAAACAGCGCGATGGATACCGCAACGATCGCACTGCCCCACGCACCGAACACCGTTTCAAATGCCGCAATGGTCAGTTCCGCGCCGGTCTGTCCGCCTTCACGCGCCCCGGAGGTCAGAATGGCCAGTGCGGTGATGGTACAGACCACCATGGTGTCCACGAACACCTCGAACATTCCCCACAAGCCCTGTTCTGCCGGGTCGGCATCCTCTGCAGCAGCATATACCATGCCGCTGCTGCCCAGCCCGGCTTCATTGGAAAAAATCCCGGCAGAAAAGCCGTGGCGCATTGCGGCGGCAATCCCGGCTCCGGCAGCACCGCCCGCTGCGGCCTGCCCGGTCAGCGCACCGGACACGATTTCTGCCAGCGCAGGGCCAAGCCGGTCCATGTGGCACACGATGACCGTCAGCCCACCGATGCCGTACAGCAGACTCAGCGCCGGAATGGCTGCCTCTGCGACCTGAGCGATGCGCCGTACCCCGCCGCAAACGACCAGCCCCACGCACAGCGCACACCCGGCTGCCGTCCACGCCGGAGGCAGGTGAAAGGCATGCTGCAGAGATTGGGCGATGGTATTGCTCTGCGCCATGTTGCCCATGCCGAAAGAAGCCAGCATACAGCATCCGGCATATATCGCCGCCAGCACCGGCATCCGGAGTCCGTAAGTCATGACCTCCATCGCACCGCCCTGCCAGCTGCCCTCTGCATTGCGGCGGCGAAAACGCACCGCCAGCACCGTTTCGGCATACTTCAGCATCATCCCGGCACAGCCGGATACCCACATCCAGAACACCGCGCCCGGACCGCCCAACGAAATGGCGGTGGCTACTCCGGCAATGTTTCCGGTGCCCATCGTCCCTGCCAATGCGGTGGCCAGCGCCTGCCTGCGGGTGATGGTACCGGGCCGGGTGCGCTCCCGCTGGAACAGCTGGCGTACCGTTCCGGTAAGCCACAGATCCGGTCGCCGGAACGGCAGAAACCGGCTTTGGATCATGAAATACAGCCCGATGCCCAGCATGACCGCCACCGTCCCCGGCCCCCACACCATACCGCTGATGCGGCGGATGACCGTCTGTATCGTATTTCCGTCGATATGCATGACGCCCGCATTCCCTCCCTTTTGCCGTTGATCTGTGGTATTTTATGTGGAGAACGGACGATTCATGAATACGCAGCAGAATTCCCGCAGGAACCGGCATTCCGGAAATTACGCGTCCGCCACGACCCTGCAAACCGGAATTGGTGTATGACGGAGAAGATTGCTGCCCCTGCCGGAATTGGGTGGGTGTGGGAGATCCGGTGAACGGCACTTTTTCGTTAAAATATTGACATTTATCCGGAAATGCGGTATACTGAAATTAAAATGAACCTGTTCATAAAGGAGGGGATACCCATGCCGAAAATCATCGAACACCTCCGGGAGGCGCTGCTGGCGGAAACCCGGCGGCAGGTCAGCACACACGGCTATGCCGCCACGACGGTGCGCTCCGTCGCAGCAGCCTGTGGGGTCGGTGTCGGGACGGTGTACAACTATTTTCCGTCGAAAGAAATGCTGGTCGCCGGTTATATGCTGGAGGACTGGCAGGAATGTCTGAACGGGATGCGCACGGACATTGCCGGATGCGACGATGCCGGGGCGGTATTGGCCCGCATTTACCGGGGGCTGACCGAATTTTCCGACGGACACCGTGGCCTGTTCGCAGACCGTGAGGCCTCGGTGGCCTTTGCATCGGCGAGCAGCGACAAGCACAGGATGCTCCGGCAGCAGATCGCAGAGTTGGTCGCACCGCTGTGCGGAGAGGTGTCCGGCGGTTCCTTTCCGGCGGAGTTCATTGCGGAGGCGCTGGTGACCTGGTCCACAGAGGGCCGCAGCTTCCGGGACGTATATGCTGTGGTACAAAAATTGCTTTGACAGCAAAGGAGATGTTTCTATGAGCAGTTTTGAAAATCTGCGGATCGTAGACAATTTCTATCAGACCTCGCTGTTCTTCCCCATGCCCACGGTGATCATCAGCACCCTGTGCGAGGACGGCAGCACCAATCTGGGGCCCTATTCGCTGGTGCAGCCCTATTATGTGGCGGGCAAAGACTACTATGCCATGCTGCTGAGCTGCCGCAACTCCTCGAATACCGCCCAGAACATCCTGCGCACCGGCAAATGCGCGCTGAACTTCATCGACGACAAGCCCGCCACCTTCAAGGAAGCCGTGAAGCTGTCGTGGCCCGGTGACAAGCCCAGCGAGAAGATGCCCAAGTGCAAATTCAAGCTGGAGCCCAGCCTGCTGCAGGAAGAAAATCCGGATGACATCCGCCCGCAGGTGATGACCGATGCCATTCAGGTCATCGAATGTACGTGGATGCGCGAACTGGACGGTGCCGACAAGGACCTGCCCGGTGAGTTGAACGGCTACGATGGCCCGTACCACGATTTCAACGGCATTACCAGCAAATTCGGTGCCCACTTCATCCTGCGTGTGGACAAAATCCTCATGAAAAAGAAGTACAAGGATGCCATCATCAACGGTGTCCGTGCCAAGGACTTCCCCGCTCTGCCGGTAGACTACGGCTACCGTGACAGCAAGAATTTCTGGTTCCACCGCAAGACCCGGATGCGCGCCGAGCTGCTGCAGATGCGGCAGGCATCGCTGGAGTCCGTACGCTATGCCGCCGACCGCGTGGACGACAAAATCAAGTTCACCGACGACGCGCTGATGACCATTCTGAACGTGCCGCGTGTGTTCCTGTCGCTGGTGCTGAAGGGCTGCGTGGATTGGGCGCGTGAGAACAACGTGACGCTCATCACCGCCGAGCACATGAAAATCATCAACGACAAGCGGGCCAAGGAAAAGAACAAGAAATAAATATATTGGTCCGGAAACATATTTTCCTGTACCGATGCCATAGTGTTATGGTTTATCACTTTTATAAGGAGTGTTCATTATGAAAAAAATCGTTCTCGCCGGCGCTTACGGCAATCTGGGCGCCGACATCTTCAAGGCATTGCTGGCCGCAGGGTATGAGGTCGTTGCCGCCGATATGATCCAGCGGGACATCGGCGTATCCGGCAATTATACGTTCAGACAGATCGACGTCACCAAGCCGGAGACGCTGAAAGGCCTGTGCGACGGTGCCGATGCCATCATCTCCACCGTGGGTCTGACCAAGACCTCCGCTACCGTCACCAACTACCAGATCGACCTGCAGGGCAATGTAAACCTGCTCAACGAGGCCAAGGCTGCCGGTGTGAAGCAGTTTTCCTACATCTCCGTCATCAAGGCCGACAAAGCCCCCAAGGTGCCGATGCTCCACGCCAAATACCTGTTTGAGCAGGAGCTGAAAAAGAGCGGTCTGACGTGGGTCATCACCCGTCCCACCGGCTATTTCTATGACATCGTGAAGGTGTTCAAGCCGATGGTGGAAAAGGGCTCCGTCACCCTGCTGGGCAAGAAGCCGGTACACGCAAACGTGATCTCCACCGAGGATTTCGCTGATTTTCTGGTGAAGCACCTGTGGGACGAGAACCAGACCTACGACATTGGCGGCAAGGAAACCTACTCCTACGAGGAGATCGCCAATCTGTGCTTCGCTGCCGCCGGCAAGGAGCCGGTCATCAAGCGCGCACCCGCATTTCTGTTCGACGTGCTGGCTTTCGTCAACAAGCTGAAGAAAAACGGTAAGGAAGCCATCCTCCGTTTCTCCAAGTGGACGCTGACCGAGGAAATGGTCGGTTCCACCGTCCACGGCGACATGAGTTTTGCCGAGTACATCAAGGAGAGCTTCACGAAGTAAGGGGCTCAGCAAATCCCCTCCCCGCATTACCCCGGAGGGAGCGTAGGGGCGACAACTTGCCGCCCGTGGGTATCGTGCGTTTGCCGGATGTGTTGGTGCGTATGGATGCCGGGCGGCAGGTTGCCGCCCGTGGGTATCGTGCGTTTGCCGGATGTGTTGGTGCGTATGGACGCCGGGCGGCAGGTTGCCGCCCCTACCGGGATTTTTTGCAACCGCACACCATTTCAAACGGCGGAGCCGTTTCCGCCATGATTCAACATTCATTATTTATTGATCAAATCAAAAGGAGTCATCATTATGGGTTGGAGTTATCTTGGCATTATCCTCGCCGTCTGCGCCGTGTTGTGTTCGGTCGGCTTCTACAAATTCGTTTATTTCCTGTCCATCGGCTATGGCTTTGCCGTGGCGGGCGGCGGCATCACCATCCTGATCCTGGCGCTGGCCAACGGCTGGACCGACGGCACGCTGCTGCTGGCGGTCGTGCAGGCAGCGCTGTTTGTGGCTTATGGTGTGCGTCTGGCCGGGTTCCTGCTGGTGCGTGAAATCAAAAATGCCGCTTACCGCAAGACCCTGAAGGAAGCCACCGGCAACGACAGGAAGATGCCCATCTTTGTGCTGGCCTCCATCTGGATTTTCTCGTCGGTGCTGTACACCGCACAGGTCAGCCCCATGTTCTTCCGCTATTTCAACGGTGCCAAGGATCTGGTCGTGCCGTTCATCGGTGCTGTGATCTCCGTACTGGGTCTGGTGCTGGAATCTGTGGCGGATCAGCAGAAGTCCGCACAGAAGGCCGTCAACCCCAAGATGGTCGCTACGCAGGGTCTGTATAAGATCGTCCGCTGCCCCAATTATCTGGGTGAAATCATCTTCTGGACCGGTGTGTTCATCAGCGGTGTGACCACCTATCAGGGCTTCGGTCAGTGGCTGACCGCCGTGCTGGCTTATGTTGCCATTGTGTACATTATGTTCAACGGCGCCCAGCGTCTGGAAAAGCGCCAGATGGAGCGCTACGGCGATGACAAAGCCTACAACGACTATGCCAACAGCACCCCCATCATCATTCCGTTCGTGCCGATTTATCACCTGAACAAGAAATAAGGAGACGCTTCGGCCGTACACCCGGCCCGTCGGGGATGCCGGACCCTGCATAGACCACCTTCCGTGCGGTGAAGGGATTCTTCAACAAAGACCGCTGGGGTTTTGTGCAGGGGTGGCAGGTTGCCGACCGTGGGCATCGTGCCTTTGTCAGAGTGTGGTTTGTACGTACAGATGCCGGGCGGCAGGTTGCCGCCCCTACCCGACGGGTCCTGTGAACTGAATTACGTTAAGAGGGTATTTATATGAAAGATTTTTCCGTTTCGATGGCATTGGTGGATTATATCCCCGTCACTTTCTTTGCCGCCGCCGTCATCCTGCTGATGCGGGACCTGTATGAGCATATGCGCAAGGATGCGTTCGCCCTGTTTGCGGCAGGGTCGATCGACATCGTCTGTGCCGGTGCGCTGAAAGCCACCTACAAGCTGCTGTATGCTGCGGGTATTTGTGATTTCGAGGTGCTGTCCTCCATGATGTTCCCGGTACAGTCGCTGGGCTTCCTGATGGCGGGCATCGGGATGGTGCTGATGCTGTGCGGCAGCAAAAAGCGCACCGTTGCCGCCACCGCGCCACCGCTGTTTTCCGGTACGTTCGTGTTTGTCGGGCTGATGGTCACGGGTCTGGGCATGGTCAGCACGGTGCTGTGCATTCTGGCCGCCCGGCTGAAGAACAAGCCGGCAA
>JAFTRF010000073.1 GCA_017462405.1 Clostridia bacterium
ATGAATACATTTGATCTGGACCAGGCCTATGTGGCCCACACCTACGGCCGTTTTCCGGTGGAAATCGTTTCCGGTAAGGGCTGCCGTGTCATGGATTCCGAAGGGCACGAATACATTGATATGGGTACCGGCATCGCCGTGAATACCTTCGGTATGTGCGACGACGCATGGCAGGCGGCGGTCATCGAACAGCTGGGCAAGTTCCAGCACACCTCCAACCTGTATTACACCGCACCTTGCGCCAAGCTGGCCGAGCAGCTGTGCCGCCGCACCGGGATGAAGAAGGTGTTCTTCTCCAATTCCGGCGCCGAGGCCAACGAATGCGCCATCAAAGCCGCCCGCCGTTATGCATCCGAGCGCCACGGCATGGAAAAGCCGTACATCATCACGTTGGTGAACTCGTTCCACGGCCGCACCATCACGACACTGGCCGCAACCGGACAGGACAGCTTCCACAAGGATTTCCTGCCGCTGACCGAGGGCTTTGTCTATGCGCCTGCCAACGATCTGGAGGCCGTGCGTATGCTGACGGAGCAGTACGACTGCGCCGCCGTCATGTTTGAGCCGGTACAGGGCGAGGGTGGTGTCATGGCGCTGGAACCGGATTTTGTCCGCGGACTGACGGAACTGGCCAAGGAACTGGATCTGCTGCTGATCGCCGACGAAGTCCAGACCGGCAACGGCCGCTGCGGTGCGCTGTATGCCTATATGCGCTACGGAATCCTGCCGGACATCGTCACCACCGCCAAGGGTCTGGGCGGCGGTCTGCCCATCGGTGCCACCATGCTGGGTGAAAAAGTGCAGGACATCTATACGCCCGGTCTGCACGGCTCGACCTTCGGCGGCAATCCGGTGTGCTGCGCTGGCGCGCTGAACATCCTCAGCCGTCTGACCGATGAGCTGATGGCCGAAGTGTGCGCCAAGTCCGACTATGTGTTCGGTGAACTGACCGGTGCGCCCGGTGTAAAGAGCGTGACCGGCATGGGTCTGATGATCGGCATTGAAACGGAAAAAGATGCCGGGGACGTGCTGGCACAGTGCCGTGAAAACGGTGTGCTGGTCATCAAGGCCAAGAGCAAGGTGCGTCTGCTGCCGCCGCTGAACATCCCGTGGGATGATCTGAAAACCGCCGTTGCGGTCATCAAGGCTGCCTGTGCAGAATAATTGAAACGAGTATCGCTCCCACCGGTTGTGGCGGGGGCGATTTTTGCTTGGAGCAATGTGGTTGACTTAAGGATTTCATCTGGTCCGTCGGAGACACCGGACCAATGCAAACCGGTTTGTAAAGGCCGGTTTTCCGGACGGTCCGCGAAACGATGTGGCGTTGCCCGCCGGGACAGTGGCCGCTGACGATGCAATCCTCAAAGTTGACCAAATATCCATCTGGCTTTTTGTGCAGAATGCATTGCTTTTTTAAAATTTTTCCGCATTTTCACAGCGATTTTATACTCAAAACCGTTGCTTTTTTGATTTCTTTCCGTTATAATAAAAAAAACGCGTGTTTTTTGGCTTGTAAACACGCGCTGAAGAGAGAGGTTTCTTTCATGTTTTACCATATCAACGAACTGACGACGCTGTATGTATCCCAGCAGGGGTCGCCGACGGGCCTGGGCATGACGCCCAACCTTTCGGACCGCGAAGCAGGACCGATGCGTTCGCTGGAACTGGCATTCCGGCGGGTGCAGGAGATGCGCCGCGGCGGTATGCGTCAGCCGGTCACCATCCAGATTCTGGACGAGTGTTATGTGGTGCAGGATACCATCGAGTGCCCTGCCGGAACGGAAAACATTGTCATCACCGGTGCCCGGACAGGGACGCTGATCAGCGGCGGTGTACCGCTGACCGGTTTTCAGGAAATTGAAAAGGACGGTCTGCGTTGCTTTGTGACCGACCTGCCGAAGAATGCAGTCCCGGCAGACCTGTATGTAGACGGTGTTCGTGCGCGCTGGACCCGCATTCCGGATCAGGGTGCGTTTGAACCGGAGGATGTCGAGAACCGCAATTCCGATTTGTGGGCAGGTTCCCAGTGGTTCATTGCAAAGGAAGAGGATCTGAAAGGGCTGGACAACATTGAAACAATGACTGTCAGCTTCCGCCACTTCTGGATCGACGAACATACGCCTGTGGCCGCATTTGACCCGAAGACGCGTCGGGTAACGATGAAATACCGCTCCCGGTTCTCGGTGTACTACGCAGGTACCAAGCGCCGGTGGGACAATGCGCACCGGATGAAATATTATTTTGAAAATGTACCGCGCTTTACCGGCCCCAACCAGTGGTTCTTTGATAAAAAAGCCGGCAAGGTCTATTACTCTGCCGCCAATGACGGCCAGACGGCGGATTCCATCATTGCTTATCTGCCGCAGGTGAAAACGATGCTGCGCGTCCGTAGCAACAACGTCACCATCCGCGGACTGACTTTTTCGTACAACTCCAGCGACTATGCCAGCGACGATTGCCGGAATCCCGGTACGCTGGAACTGCTGCCGCAGGTACTGTATGCATCCGATGCGCAGTCCATGAGCAACGGCTCCGGTGTGGTGGAATTTGTGGGTGCCGCCAACTGCTGCGTAGAGGGTTGCGAATTCTCGCACTATGGCGTGTACGGCGTGGTCGGCAAGTTCGGCAGCAAACGGCTCCGCGTGACCGGCAACGAATTTTTCGATTGCGGTGCGGGTGGTGTGCGCCTCAACGGCGGTACGCACTACGATTGTCCCGAAGAGTTGACCTACGGATGTGTCATCACGGACAACGTGATTCACGACATCGGCCGACGCTTCTTTGCAGGCTGCGGCATTCTGCTGATGCATACATACGACAACGAAGTGTCGCACAATACCATTTACAACACGTTCTACTCCGGCATTTCGGTGGGCTGGGTATGGGGCTACGGCTTCAATATTTCCCAGAACAACCGCATTGAGTACAACCATATCCACCATGTGGGCCGCAAGAAGCTGTCCGACATGGGCGCTATTTATATGCTGGGCCGTCAGCCCGGTACGGTCATCCGGAACAATCTGATCCACGACGTAGAAAGTGCGCACTACGGCGGCTGGGGCATTTATCTGGATGAAGGTTCCTCGGAGATGACGGTGGAGAACAATATTGTATACAACGTGACCTGCAACTGCTTCTATCTGCACTTCGGTCAGCATAACACCGTCCGCAACAACATCTTCTACGAGGCGGACTGCTCGCCGGTTCGTTACGGCGATGCCGAGCTGACCATCGGTGCGGTACTCACCAACAATATTCTCTGCACCAAGGGGCATCCCATGGTGGAGCGTGATTACGGCAACAACGAGTCCCACGAAAACCTGCTGTACGATTACGCCAATGCTCAGCCGGTGATGCTGCATCCCGAAAACGGCGAGCCCGTCGGGCTGCCGGAGTATCAGTCCAAAATGCAGATGGAGAAAAACTCTTTGGTGGCCGATCCCGGTTTTGCTGATCCGGAAGCACGGGATTTCACGCTGGCTGCAGATTCCCCTGCACTCCGGATGGGTTTCCGTCCCTTCTCGCTGAAGGGTGTCGGTGCCCGCAGATAAGCGCGCGTTGATTTGAATTTACAGCATGAAAAAGCACCGTCCGAAGCATTGCTCCGGACGGTGCTTTTGTTACTCAGGAATGCGGTGTGGGG
>JAFTRF010000074.1 GCA_017462405.1 Clostridia bacterium
ATCATTGCCCAGTCGGCCAATAAGCAGCTGTACAAACTCAATGCGACAACGGCGTCCACGGCCGACATCAAGGCCATTGTGGAGCAGGTCAATACGCTGGGCACGCAGAAAGGCATCCTGCTGTATCTGGACGAGATTCAGTATTTCAACAAGAAGCAGCAGCAGACCTTGTTGGAGTTCATCGAAAACGGCAGTATCACGCTGATTGCCTCTACGACAGAAAATCCCTATTTTTATGTTTACAATGCCATCCTCAGCCGAAGCACCGTGTTTGAATTCAAAACAGTATCGGCAGAGGAAATCATTCCGGCAGTGGAACGTGCGTTCCGGCTGGCAGAGGCAGATATGCAGACGAAGATTCGTCCGGAGCCGGGTGCGGCGAGGGCCATTGCGTACGGCTGCGGCGGCGATGTGCGCCGGGCCATCAACGCGGTGGAACTGGCGCTGCTGTCGGCCGAGGTGGAAGCGGACGGGGGACTGCGTATTACGACAGAGTCCATCCGCCAGCTTTCGCAGAAAAGCACCGCCCGCTACGACAAGGGCGGCGACGAGCATTACGACATTTTGTCCGCCTTCCAGAAGTCCATGCGTGGCTCGGATCCGGATGCGGCCTTGCATTATCTGGCACGGCTGCTGGAGGCGGATGATCTGCCTTCGGCGTGTCGGCGCCTGCTGGTATGTGCCTGCGAGGATGTCGGGCTGGCGTATCCGCAGATCATTCCCATCGTCAAGGCTGCGGTGGACACGGCCTTGCAGGTGGGATTGCCGGAGGCGCGGATCCCGCTGGCAGATGCGGTGGTACTGGTAGCGACCTCGCCAAAATCCAATTCGGCGTATCTGGCGATGGACCGGGCCATTGCAGACATCCGGGCCGGCAAATCCGGCCCCATTCCGCGTCAGCTGCAGAACAAGCACTGCGACGGTGCCGACAACAGCCGTCCCGGCCAGTTTTATTGCTATGCACACGACTATCCGCATCACTGGGTGCGCCAGCAATACCTGCCCGATACGCTGAAAGATGCCGTATATTACGAGCATGGAGATAATAAAAACGAGCAGGCCGCCAAAGCTTACTGGGATATCGTGAAAAAACGATAAAATGCTTGAAATGAAACAAAAAATGTGCTAAAATACAACACAGGCGAAAAATGACGAAAACGGAGGAATGCAGGATGTATATGGAAATGGTACCCATGGACATTGATATTACGGAAGATCTGATGCAGATCATTCAGGAGTATCTGGGCTATTTCGAGGCATACCTTCACACCGGCATTACGGCAGGAACATGGATTCTGGCGGTCGGTGCGGTGACGGTGGCGGTGGTACTGATCAGTCAGGAACGGCATGTCCGTCAGTTTTTCCGCCGGAAAAGAATCAAGAGATAACGGAGAATGTACAATGAAAAAATGGATGATTTTGACTGCGCTGGTACTGATGCTGTGTCTGCTGACCGGATGTGGCAATGAACTGGAACTGGATGACGGAGACGGTCCGCTGTATCAGTACACGATGCCTGAGGAAGGTGCCGAGATCGCCGTGATCCACACTTCGATGGGCGATATCACGGTGCGCTTTTTCCCGGAACAGGCCCCGAAAGCGGTGAAGAATTTTCTGGGACTGGCCAAGGAGGGCTATTACAACGGCACGAAATTCCATCGGGTCATCAATGAATTTATGATTCAGGCCGGCAGCCCCAACGGCGACGGATCGTCCGGTGAGAGCATTTACGGCAAGGGCTTCGAAACGGAGACTTCGCCGTTGCTGCACCATCTGCACGGTGCGCTGGCGATGGCAAACACCGGATTGCCCGATTCCAATCAGGCGCAGTGGTACATCATCCAGTACAACGGGCTTGCGATGGATTATCAGGGCGACCGTCTGGCCCAGAAGCAGAAAACGGATCCAGTTTATGGATATACGCAGAAGGTCATTGATTCGTACAAGAACGACGGCGGTGTACCGGGCTGCGACGGACGCTATACGGTGTTCGGACAGGTCATTTCCGGACTGGATGTGGTGGATCGCATCGGACGGATGCGCACCGACGAAAACGACCGTCCCGTGGAGGATATTATTGTGACCTCTGTTGAAGTCACGACTTATCACGCAGATTGAGCCGGATTGCATTGACAAGTTCCGACGAATGTACTATAATAAACATAGTCCGAGGGCAGCCGGATGGACCGGTTGCCCTTTTTTGCAAAAAGGATCGAATTTGCGGACCGATGCGCGGTCCCGGAAAGGGGAATGCCAATGGAAACCATGAGATACCGATGCCTGGCCTGCCTGACGGAATTTGACGAGGGAACCTCCTGTCCGGCATGCGGCTTCGATGGACGGCAGACGGATCAGATGCCGTACATCCGCATCGGTGAGTTGTTACGCAACCGCTACCGGATCGGGCGGCGGGTTGCTGCCAATGCCGAAAGCGCCACCTATCTGGCCTTTGACCGGGAGCAGAAGCGGGCCGTATATGTGCAGGAATACTTTCCGCAGGATGTATGCGGACGCATGAGTGATGGCCGGACGCTGGCCATTTCGGGTCAGGGTGAAAACAGCTTCCTCCGGGGTGTCAAACCATTTCGTGACCGGATGGAAGCATTGAAAGCCAACGGCGGTGAAGGTGTGCTGGAAGTCCGGGATGTGTTTACGGAAAACAAGACCATTTACGCCGTGACCCGAAACGGAAGCAGTACGCTGGCGCAGCTGATGCAGAAAAAGGAAAATCCGTTGTCGTGGAACCAGACCGCACGGATTTTTCGTCCGGTGCTGGATTCACTGATCGCACTTCGTCCGCACGGGGTCGGACATTACGGTATTGCACCGGAAAACCTGTATTTATCATCCGACGGTCGGATGCGGCTGGGTGGATTTGTCTCCAAAACGGTCCGCAAGACCGGAAACAGCAGACCTGCAGAGTTGTATACCGGCTTTTCAGCACCGGAACAATACGAAGCTGAGTCCGTATTGGCGGAAACGGCGGATGTATATGCGGTATGTGCCTGTATGCTGTATGCGGTGACCAAAATCATTCCCAAGGATGCCGTACAGCGTAAAGAGGATCCCAAATTGGTAGTGCCCGAAGAAATGGCCGACGCCATCCCGCCGTTCGTGATCAAAGCGTTGGCGCGTGGTTTGCAGGTTCAGCCGGAACGGCGTTTCCAGACGCTGGAACAGCTGCGGCAGGCATTGTATAACGACGGGGAAGAACCGTCTGCGGTGCCGATTGCTGTTCTTCCGGATACCAATGAAGAAAATATTGAGGAGTTGAATGTTCAAATGCCGGAAAAAACCAAAACTGCTGCCAAAAAAGTCAGATACTATCGTCTGCCCAATTTCATCTCGTGTCTGCTTGCCTTTGTGGTGACATTCGCAATTTTGTTCCATGTGTTCATCAACTATGTCCGTAATGACCCGGATTACCCGTATCTGGATCTGGGCGTGTTTGGCCCCAGCCTGGTGTCTTCGGACACGTCTGGGGATACCCCGCCTCTGCCGCCGTCCTCGGTGCCTTCCAATCCGTCTTCCGGAACGAGCTCCGTGCAGATCCCGGAGGGTGCGATCGAAGTTCCCAACTTTGTCGGTATGAACATCAACAAGGCAATGGAGAACAAGAACTTCAAGATTCTGCTGTCTCAGAAGGAATTCAGCGATCAACACGCAGAAGGTACCATTCTGGAACAGAGCGTGACCGGTTATGCCCAGCCCGGCAGCGCCATTGCCGTAACGATCAGTCTTGGCAGCAAGGAGCGGAAGCTGCCCAAGGTGGTCGGAAAGTCGCTGGAGGAGGCCCGTAAAATATTGGAAGAGTCCGGTTTCCGGGTTGGCACCGTGACCGAAGAGACCAGCAGCAGTTATGCTGAAAATACGGTCATCCGCTTTGACGGTTCTTTCAAGGCTGGAAACAAGTACGATTACGGTACGGCCATCGACCTGATCGTTTCCAAAAAGTAAGATACATCACAAACTCCGGGGAAAACATGGTTTTCTCCGGAGTTTTTTGCGCCCAGATGTGCCTGTGCATACATGAACTGCCACCGGAATTCATAGGATAATCAAAACGGATGTAAAGGAGCAGCAATATGAGCAAGCGGCATCAAAAAACAGGCGGAGCGCATTTTCTGCAAGGCGCCGCAGTGCTTTCGGCAGGAGTGCTTCTGGTGAAGCTGCTGGGAGCGATTTACAAAATTCCGCTGACCAATATGATCGGGGAAGTAGGCATGGGCTATTTTAATGCAGCCTATCAGCTGTATCTGCCCATTTATACGCTGGCGACGGCCGGTTTTCCGGTTGCGGTATCCCGCATGGTATCGGAATACACGGCGCGCGGCGATCCCATGGGGGCACGGGCGGTGTTTCGTCAGGCCCGCCGTTTTTTTCTGTGCAGCGGCCTGCTTGGTACAACATGTATGGCCGCCGGGGCAGTAGCCTATGCCCGCTATACTGGCAGTCCCGGCGCAGTATGGAGCATCTGGGCCTTGTCCCCGACGGTGCTGCTGTGCTGTCTGATGGCACCGCATCGGGGCTATCGGAGCGGTCTGCGGCAAATGGAGCCGACCGCCGTTTCGCAGGTCATCGAAGCGACGGTGCGCCTGTTTGTGGGCCTAGGCGCTGCATATGCGGTCATACGGCAGGCCCGGCAATGGCAT
>JAFTRF010000003.1 GCA_017462405.1 Clostridia bacterium
ATCAACATCGGCCTGGGCGGCAAGACGAATGGTGTTCCCCGTGAAGATCACTTCATGATCACCGTTGCCTCCGAGATTATGGCTATTCTGTGCCTGGCTTCTGATCTGGAGGACCTGAAGAAGCGCTTCGGCGATATTCTGGTGGCCTATGACTATCAGAACAAGCCCATCTACGCCCGTGATCTGAAGGCTGAGGGCGCTATGACTGCGCTGATGAAGGATGCCATCAAACCCAATCTGGTGCAGACGCTGGAAGGCACCCCCGCATTCGTACACGGCGGTCCCTTCGCCAACATTGCCCACGGCTGCAACTCCGTGATCGCCACCAAGACCGCCCTGAAGATGGGCGAATACGCTGTGACCGAAGCCGGCTTCGGCGCAGACATCGGCGCGGAGAAGTTCCTCGACATCAAGTGCCGCATGGCCGGTCTGGTACCGGACGCCGTGGTGCTGGTTGCCACCGTCCGCGCACTGAAGATGCACGGCGGTCTGCCCAAGACGGCACTGGCCACCGAGGACCTGACCGCACTGGAGAAGGGCATCCCGAACCTGCTGCGCCACGTGGACAACATGAAGAACGTCTACGGTCTGCCCTGCGTGGTGGCCGTGAACCGCTTCCCCACCGACACCGACAACGAAATCAACTTCATCATTGAGAAGTGCAAGGAACTGGGTGTCAACGTCGTTCTGTCCACCGTGTGGGCAGAAGGCGGCAAGGGCGGCGAGGCCCTCGCCCGTGAAGTCATCCGTCTGTGCGAGGAAGAAAAGTCCGAGTTCCACTTCAGCTATGAACTGGACGGCTCCATCGAGGACAAGATCAACGCCATCGTGAAGAAGATCTACCGCGGCACCGGTGTGACCATCCTGCCGGCTGCCAAGAAGCAGATCGCACAGCTGACCGCACTAGGCTTTGACCACCTGCCGGTGTGCATGGCCAAGACGCAGTACAGCTTCTCCGACGATGCCACCAAGCTGGGCGCACCGGAAAACTTCAACATCACCATCAAGAATGTGAAGATCTCCGCCGGTGCCGGTTTCGTGGTCGTGCTGACCGGCGACATCATGACCATGCCCGGTCTGTCCAAGTCGCCCTCTGCCGAGCGCATTGACGTAGACGAAAACGGCGTGATCTCCGGTCTGTTCTGATGATCCGCTGAAATTTTTGCAATAAGAAAAGCCGCATCGACTGAAATAGTCGGTGCGGCTTTTTTTGATGCCCTCTCCGTCAAAAATCAGAGATTTTTGCCACCTCTCGCAAGCAGGCTTGCCTAAAATTACAGGCAAGGCCCCCTTGCCTCTCCCTTCGGGAGAGGTGGCAGCCCGCAGGGCTGACGGAGAGGGTTTATTTCACATCAGTAGAATCTTCTCCTCTGCGTTCCCTTATGATACGATCAATATCTTCACACACGGCCGCAAAATTCAGATCAACCGCTGTATTAGAATATCGGACAACCTTCAAACCGTATGCTTCCAATATCGCCGAGCGTTCCTGATCGTATGCTTTTCCCTGTGCATCGTAGTGTTGAATTCCATCAATTTCAATCACCAGTTTTGCGGACGCACAATAGAAATCCACTACAAAACGATCTATAATTCGTTGCTTATAGACTTTAACAGGATATTTCCGCAAAAACATATACCACAATTTCCGTTCTTGAGGTGTCATTTCCTTACGGAGCTTACGTGCGGTATCCAGTTGGGCATTGTCCTTTGTCGTAATTGGCATAGTATCACCTCGTCAGCCCTCTCCGTCAAAAATCAGAGATTTTTGCCACCTCTCCCGGAGGGAGAGGCAAGGGGCTTTGCTGAAGTTTTCGCTCCGTCTCTTGGCTCCCCCTCCGGGGGAGCTGTCCGACCAACGGGAGGACTGAGAGGGCTAAATTTATCCTCACACCCTCGCCAGACGGTCTGCAAATTCCGCGCAGACCGGATTGTGCTTGCCGCGGGTCAGGTCGATCTGGCAAACTACCAGCTTGCCCTTGCCCACCGGAAGAATAGTGCAGATATCCACCGGGATCCAATCTCCGATGCCGTCCTTGTTGCCGCCAGACAGCACCGTCTCACCGCCGTCCACGGTAACGGTCGCATACGCCATCGGGCTCATGCGGTCCACCGTTTCGTCGTACCAATAGGAGAAATCGCCTTTTTCAAAGCCCGCCGTCAGCGGATGGCCCGTATTTCCGGACACGAAATACACCGGATGCATACCGCAGGCTTTCGCAGTGATGGCATGGCCCGCAATGTTGTACGCGCCGGGTGCCAGCGGTGCCAGGATCACGGTTTCACCGGCAGCCATCCGGGCATCATATTCTGCGCGGTTTGCGCTGTATTCCTTCACGGATACGATATTTGGAACGGCGAAATTTTTCTTCGGGAATACGGTGAAATCTTCAGACGTCCAGTGCAGGATCTCGCCGTCTTTTTCAATGCCCATCGTCAGCGTTGCCGTCGTACGGTCGCTTACTTCGGGCAGCTGCACCGTCACGACACCCTGTCCGGTAACGCAACAATCTCCGATGGCCGCAGGCTGTGCGCCGGAGGCAACCACCTTGCCGTCCACGGTCAGCATATAGCGGACGTTGGCACCATCCACCGGTGCGCCGTCGTTGCAGATGCGGCTTTCCACCGTCAGCGTCTCGCCGCCGAACCACGTGAAGCGGTCACAGCGCAGGTCGGCCTTGAGCGGCTCCAGCGCATCCCGGTAGGTGAAGAATGCAGGCTTCGGCGTGCGGCGGCAATCCATGATGGTCTTCATCCAGCCAGAGGGCCATGCGTCAATGAATAGATGGATGGCGAAGGTCACGACACCGTTGCTGCGGCGCAGGGCATTGGTCATCATCTTGGTGGCGAATGCCTGATGCTTGTGGCTGGCTTTGACCCAGTTTTCCATGGTGTCGGGCGTATCGTAGAAGAAATAATGGAAGTTCGCCGTCTGCGCCCGCTTGATGTTGGCCGGGTTGAACGGCTCTGCGATCCAGTGCGCGGGGTACGTCTCACGCATGACGTCGGGGAAGTCCAGGCCCTCGGCACCAAATTCGCCGCAGCCCCAGTACCAATCCGGCTTGACCTCCAGCCAGTAGCCCTTGTGCATCCGACCGAAATCAATGCCATGGCCGTTGTACCACATGGTGTAGCAATGGTTGTCCGGCAGGGTGCTGCAGGGCGGGTCATAGTCGCCATCTACGTGCTTGGTCACACGATCGGGGTTATGCAGATGCACCATCGTGTCGGCGGCCTCAAACATCCGCATCAGATCCTCCCGGCGGATCATCCGGTGGGGTTTGTTGCTGGCGTTGGGGAACGGTTCATTGATATACGATGACAAAATACAGCAGGGATGGGTGCGGATGAGATGCTCCATCTCCCCCGCCTGCCGGATGGTTTCCGCCATCTGATTGATGCGGACCGTACCGAACAGCGGCAGGTCCGTCTGGATCATCAGACCGATGCGGTCGCACAGGTCATAGATCTCCTCCTGCACCGGGCGCTGGGTCAGACGCAGGAAATTCATGTTGCACAGCTTGGCCAGCAGCATATCGTCGAGCAGCTGGTCGAAATTCTCGTTCATGACGCACTGCTGCTCGTAGCCCATGGTATTGGCACCGCGGAGCCGCAGTTTCTTGCCGTTGAGCAGGAACATGCCCTTGGGGCTGCTGTCGGTGTCCACTTCAAAGGTGCGGATGCCGAACTGCCGGGTCTTGACGCTGGTCACCCGACCGTCCACGATCATTTTAACCTGCACCTGATACAGCCACGGGGTGTCCGGGTTCCAGATGCGGGGTTTGTAAATAATAATGGGGAACTGGAAGCGGTTGAAACCGTTGCCCAGCAGGAGCGGCGTGCCCCGGCCCAGCTTGCCCTCAGCAATGAGTTGGGCTTCGGTCAGCGTGTCGCCCACGCCGGCCTCGATGCAGGTGGACGGCTCCATCCGGACATCTTCAAATACGGTTTCCTCGAAGTTCTGACCATACACCGACACTTCGAATGCGACCGGCTTAGCGGTGACGTCGGTGCCCATACATTCCACCCACAGTTCTTCGCCGTTGCGCATGAACAGGTCGGTGATATATTCGTTGGCCCGGATCTCGGCATACACCTTCTGGTAAATGCCCATGCCGGGCGGGCAGTGGTGCCATCCCTCCTCCGGGTCGTCCCAGCCGGGACCGGTCGCGGCGTAAATTTTATCGCCGTCCGCAGACAGCCCCTCGGCGCAGGAACTTCCGGTCATGGTGAAGTCGTTTTTCACCGCAACGCGCACCTCATTGTCGCCGGGGTGGGCGTATTCCGTCACGTCAAATTCAAACGGTGCGAAAAAGCCCTCGTGGCGGCCGACAAATTCGCCGTTGACGAACACTTCAGCAATATAGTCCACACCACGGAAGGTCAGCACGACCCGCCGGACCGACGGATCAAATTCCGGCAGGGTCAGCGTCGTGGTATAAACGGCCTTGTGCTTGCCCAGCCGTTCGCCGTAGTGCGGAACGGTCACCGGGATGGCCGGTTCGCCGTCGATGGACCACATGAAATGCTTCAGGTCAATATGCACGGTGTCGTCCGATGCTTTCGGAGCAAGATCCTGCAGCCAAGGCTGCATTTCGCTCCGCAGCTGTGCCAGTGCATCGTACAGTTCTGCCTTGGTGGTCATTTTCTTCGTGGGTGCGAATGCATCTGCACTGCCTGCTGCCAGCGAAATTTCACCGGTCACGGGTTCGGGCTGGGGGCTGATAAGCCCGCGGGACGTATCTACGGCATAGCTGTCGGCAATGGCCGCAAAACGATCGTTTGCCATGGGAAGTCCTCCTTGTATCTGTTGGATGTCTGTATGTGTAGAATTCATGAATCTTTCCGTATTTTGGCGCTTCTTTTCTCCATTATAGTGCAAATAAATCTCGCTGTAAAGTATGGATTTACAAATTTATTTCTGCTATGATATAGAGTGTATGGTTGCGTGTACGGAAAGAAACACGCGCAACCCTTTCAAAAAAAGAAAAGAGGACGAAAAACTATGAGCGCACAGAAGATCCGCGTGGGCATCATCGGTGTGGGATGCCGCGGTTACAATCTGCTGAAAGAAGCCATTTGCAAGCGGGAAAACGTAGAAGTCGTCGCAGTATGCGATGAATACCTCGACCGGGCCGAAGCTGCCGCCGCGCTTGTAAAGGAACTGGACAACAATGATGCATTCATCACCACCGATTACCGTGACGTGCTGAAAATGGACAACGTAGACGCCGTGGTCATTTCCACCGCTTGGGAAGCCCACATTCAGGTGTCCATCGACGCCATGCGCGCCGGTAAGATCGTTGGTTGCGAAGTGGGCGGTGCTTACTCCGTGGACGATTGCTGGCAGCTGGTCCGTGCTTATGAAGAGACCGGCACCCCCATCATGCTGCTGGAAAACTGCTGCTATGGTCAGTACGAACTGATGGTGCTGAACATGGTGAAGAAGGGCTTCATGGGCGAAGTCGTTCACTGCCGTGGTGGCTATCACCACGATCTGCGGGAGGAAGTCTCCTTCGGCCGTGAAAACCGCCACTATCGCCTGCGCAACTATATGCACCGCAACGGCGAGAACTACCCCACCCACGAGCTGGGGCCGATCGCCAAGGTGCTGAATATCAACCGCGGCAACCGCATGATTTCCCTGACCTCCACTTCTTCCTCCGCCAAGGGTCTGAACGCCTACCTGATGGAGAAGAAGGGTCCGGACTACGATCTGACCGGTTTCCCCTTTGCACAGGGCGACATCGTCACCACCGTCATCCGTTGTGCCCACGGTGAAACCATCGTCATCACGCTGGACACCACCCTGCCCCGTGCTTACTCCCGCGGCTTCGAGGTACGTGGCACCAAGGCTGCCTACTTCGAGGACACCCATTCTGTATTTGAGGACGGCAAGCACAACGAGTTCGATCTGGACTGGAAGCCCCAGTGGAACAATGCCGAAACCTACCGTGAAAAGTTTGAGCATCCCATCTGGCAGAAATTCCTGAACGATGGCCTGCGCGGCGGTCACGGCGGTATGGATGGTCTGGTGTTCGATGCCTTCTTCGAGGCCATCACCGACAATCGTCCGATGCCCATCGACGTGTACGATATGGCGGCATGGATGTGCATCACCGCACTGTCCGAGGAGTCCATCGCCAAGGGTTCTGCCCCTGTGGCTGTGCCGGACTTCACCGGTGGCCGCTGGTGTCTGCGCACCGAGGAACCGGACTGGGCTTTTGCACTGAGCAAGATCTGCGAATAAGTTTTTCCAATACGATATGACAACACCCCTTACCCCGGCATCCGTTGCGGA
>JAFTRF010000075.1 GCA_017462405.1 Clostridia bacterium
ATTTCAATTCACGCCCTCTTGCGAGGGCGAACGGTAAAATCGCATAAACTTAATGGATTTTACCGCCAAAACACAGACATTTTTTATAATTTTGGTGCAGAATACTGCTGCAGAGAACCATAAAAATGCCCGAAAAAACAAGTTTTTTCTGCGCCGATGTCCCGGCTTTTTGCGGTTGGGAAAGGTCGGCGCAAAAAATCATAAAACCTCACAAAATAATGGGGCCACCGGTCTGAATAAGTGGGACCTTACCCATCGTTTCGATTTTGTGTTCATACGAGTTGCCCAGTCTGTAAATACGGATGGAATCGTTTTCAGGATCAATCAGTTTTTCCAGCTTTGCTTTCAGCTGTACCCACTGTGCCCCGTCCACAAGCACTTCGAATACCGAATTCTGTACCCGGATGCCAACCTTTTCACACTGCTTTGCTACATTCCGCAACCGTTTGGCACCAGCAGGTGTTGTGGTATTTACATCATATGTGATCAACAACAGCATACACCGTCACCTCCAGACAAACGGCGGGTACAAATCCAGATCACCGCGCAGCACACGGGCAAACAGCATGGCCTGCGTATAAGGAATCAGCCCGATGGAGATCTTCTCTTTCAGAAAAGGATGCATGATCTCCTCTCGCTTGCGTTCGCGCCATGCACCAATTACCGCTCTGCGCCCCTTTTCGTTCAGCATCACGGCACCGGTTTCCCGTATAAAATCCTTTTGAGACAGCTGGCCTTTATGAATCAGGCTGATTACAAACCGGTCGCACAACGGTGCCCGCAATTCCTCGATCAAATCCAACGCAAAAGATGACCGGCCCGGCCGCAGTGTATGCAAGTACCCGGCTGCAGGATCCAGTCCTACCGTTTCCAGCGCCGACCGACAGTCATGCGTCATCAGTGTATACACAAATGAAAGTACCGCATTGACCTCATTCAGCGGAGGGCGCTTGGAGCGGGTTTCAAAAACAAAGCCATTTTTCCCGTTGAGGATGCAATCAAATACAGAAAAATACGCATTTGCTGCCGCACCTTCAATGCCCCGCATTGCATTGATGTCGGTCATTTCGGTCAGCTGTTCAGCCATTCCACTGAGTTTGCGCGCTGCCTCACGAAGTGCATCAGCCGACTTCGGGGAAGACACCGTCCGGGCATATCGCAGCAACACATCCTTACTGTTCCGGATTTTGCCGAACAAGATATTGCGCACTACAGTGGCTGTAAACTGCGGGTCGTTCAGGCTGTCGTACTGGCGCTTGCGCAGGAGTACATTCCCGCTGACCTGTCCGCAGACACGACCACAGAACTCACCGTTTGTACCGAGAAAAGTCAGCGTAATATCATGTTGACCACAGAACGCCATCAAAGCGGTAGACATTGTATTTTTGCCGATGAATACAATGGAATCGACCTGTGATGCAGGAACCGTAGCCCGCTCCACGCCGCCGACTTCAATACAGATGTTTTCATTCCGGAGAAATGCGTAGCTGTCTGGCGTCGTGATGTACATGGTTTCCAGCATTTTTTTCATGACACATCCTCCTTTACGGCCTCCTGCTGCAACCTCCGGCAATATGCCTTCGCCGAACGCGCTGCATCCGGCATACAAAGCGCCCGCAAGGAACAACGCACACACTTTGGTCCGGATTGTGCCGCCGGAATCGTAAAGTTCCGGCGGATGTCCTCCAGCATTCGCACCGTCTCCGTCACTTTTTGACGCAATTCCGGCGTAAAGGCTACCAGCTTTCTCCGATGGGTACTGATATAGAAAATGGCCCCTTCCGCAATTTCCGTATCATACATTTCCTCCAGACACATGGCCTGTGCGCAAAGCTGCAGTTCATATTCTTCTTCGTCCCGCAGCTTGCCGTGTTTGTATTCCACAGGATACAGGCGCACCGGAAATTCAACTGCCGGAATCCGGCAGCCGTGCGGATTTTGGATCGCCTCAATACAATCGCACTTGCCGCCGATATTCAGACATCTGGAATAAACCTGATATTCATACAGCAAAACCTGTTCTCCGCGTCGTTCCACCCGCTCGGCGTGGACGCGCTCGTGCTCTTTCCGGCCCTTGGCGGTATCTGCGCTTTCCTGCCACAGCTGTTCATTGGTCAGCAGGGCCGCCCGGCGGAGACAATATCCCGCATGAGCCAGACGGGACAACGGAATCGGTTCCCACTCATCCATGGCAGAACCACGGATCGTCTTCTGGCAGTCGGTTCCAGCACACTTCGCCGCAGGGATCGGACAGGAAACCGATCTCAACTCCATTCGGTACCGCATCCAGCTTCACAACGGCATCATAATCGTGATAGCTTCTGGGGTAGCAGACTTCCGGCTTCTTTTTGACCTGTACCAGATCGAACAGACGGTGTGCCGGGGCACAGCCCAGTTTTGCCTGACGGGCCCGCTGCTGCGGATCGCTGTCGGTACCCACGTGTTTGAAGATAATCAGCGGTGATACGACCGCCATCTCGCCCTTGCTGGCAGAATGATCGTGCTCATACATATTCAGAATTGCCTCAAACAGCACCTTCAGGTCCTGTTCATCAAAGCCGGTTTCTGCGGCCAGATTCGCGCTGATGAAGCCACGTACCTCGTACAGGCCGAACGGGATCAGCTGTTTGCGGCCCATGGTGCGCAGCTTGTCCTCCGCGGTTTCATTTTCTTTTTTCAGATAATCCTCCACGGTGCCGTTGTCGATGCTCTCTGC
>JAFTRF010000076.1 GCA_017462405.1 Clostridia bacterium
CCGCTTCCCGTCCGTACATGGCGGACTCTGCATAGGCCCGGAAGCACCGCGCACACTCGCACAGACTCTGACACAGGCGGCTGTAAACCCGGCGCAGCGGTTCCGTCGGTGCAGCGCCGGTCAAGGGCCGGATACGCTCGTATTCCTCCCATGCACATTTCCATCCGTCCTCCAGATTCCCGGCCCGGATGTAATTCTGCGCTTCGCGCGCACGCAGAAAGGCCCGCATCACTCCGTCTTGCGCCCGCTCCTGCAGGCTCCGGAACACTCCGGCACTTTCTTCGTATCGGGCAAGCAGTTCCAGCAGCCCGCCGAGGCAGATGCCGGCATTCCGGTGAATTGTCGGGAAACAGCCTCCCTCCAGATCTGCAGTGCGCGCATAAACCGCCCGCACTTGCTCCAGCAGCTGCATTTTTTCTTCACAGGAGGACTCCGGCGCCCGCTCACAGGCCGCAAACAGCGCCTCCGTCATCCCGGAGCACCATGTTCCGTCACCGGGATCCTGCATCACCAGCGCCGCAACGAGGCCATGCAGATGGATCGTGTCCGTGCAGCGGTCCTGCAGGACCAGCCGCCGGTCCGTCAACGTCTGCAGACACGTCCATTCCGCCTGTTTTTCCCCGAAGCCGATCCATTGGCCGAACAGCGCCCGCGGGATGCCCGATTCCGGCAGAAGTGCGAGGTTCCTGAGGATGTACAGCACCTGCGGAAAGGTGTCCTCATCAAAAGATTTTGTCAAAACAGCCTCATACAATCCGGGGCAGATGACGGCCATCGGGTCTTTTTCGGAAAGATGGCTGCCGGTCTGCGACGCGGCACGGATGTTTTCCAGAATGGTCGGATTGGCCCGCATCGCCTCCGCAAGCAGGCAAATGGCATACGTATGATACTGCCAGCGCTCCAACAGCTTCAGCACCATTTCCAGATCGGTACCGGTGATGTCCCGGCCGTATTTGCGGCAGAACAGTTCCAGCCGTCTGGATGCATCCGGAAAATGCTCCAGACGGACCGGTGTCAGGCGGTGGTCCAGCTGCTCATGCTGTGTCGTGATCAGCACCGGATATTCCCCGCGCAGAAGCTGCTCCAGCCCCTTGTCGGTACGGTTAATGCCGTCAAATACGATCAGCGTATCGGGGCCGGCCTGCCTTTGCAGGATCTCCAGCTTGATCTGAAAATAATCGTCGGGCGTTTTCCAGTAATTTACATGGTAAAGCCCGCGGATGGAGAGGTTCCGGTCATCGCACAGCGTATCGCGCAGATTCCCCTTGAAATCCATCCACAGCACCTTTTTGCCATCCATTTGATACCGGTGTGCGATGGCGGCCGCCAGACTGCTTTTTCCGATGCCGCTCATGCCCGACAGGGCCACTTTGTTGCGGCCGCCGGGTTCCTGCAGCGCTTTGAGGATCTGTTCTGCTTCTTCCTGATAACCGTCGATGTAATCGTCCACCACGGGGGGATTCAGCCGGAATTCCACCTCTGGCACCGCCAGACTCCGGCCCTGTGCTGTGGCTCCGACGCTTTCCCCCGCCGGCTCCGGACGGGGCTGTCCGGGCGGGGACATCGCCTCCGTCCACAGATGCGACAGCTGTACGAGGTCCTTGGGCCGTGTAAAGATGGCCGCCAGCGTCAGCAGAAACAGCGCATCCGTCAATTCGCCCGCATTTTTCTTTTTCGTGATGGCGTCTGCAATGTTCCGGAACACCGGTTCCGGACTGGTATGCAGCGTATCCGTCAGTTCCCATACGCTGCTTTCAGCGGTCAGCGGGAAATGGTTCGGATCCGTGACCAACCGTCCGATTTTTTCCCGCATACTTTCATAGTACGATCTCACCGTGCCATCCCGGCAGGTGAAGCTATTGGCTTTGCTGCTCAGATTGTCCAGCAGGCTCTGCGTCAGCTCCGTGTGTCCCCGGTTGTTTTTGTTGCTTTGCAGGTTGCCCGTTGCAAAACGCGCCATGGCGCTTTTGTAGCTGCCCGGATCCACCAATCCGGCCTCCTTGCTCCGGCATTTTGCCGCATCGTAGGCATCCGGCAGGAATTGCAGTGACAGCATCGTCCCGTTCATGCGCCCCTGCAGCGACGGGTTTCCCAGCCTTTTTGCAATTTCGTTCAGCTTGACAACAGCCATTTCCTCACCTCCGTTTCTTTCTGTTTTCATTGTATCATGTGAATGCAGAAAAGTAAACCAACGACACGATTTTTCGCATCGAAATCTCACCGAAATTGCATTGAAGTATCATTGAATATTTTAATCAATCTTCTTGACGTGTATAATCCGATGTGCTATACTTATGTCACAACAACGGCCCCGTTCTTTACATTACATTCCGGAAGGAGTTATGGATCATGAATGAAATCAATACTGCTATCCATTACGGCGACACACTTGCCAAAGAACTCAAAGCGCACAAAATCCGTTTTCTGCGCGAAAACCGCAAAGATACGACGATCTTCACGCTGCCCGTGGAAATGGACAATGTCTCCACGATTCACGTCAAGCTGATCGTGGACAACGAAGACGGTGAGTCCTGCATCCGTTACTCCCCGGCTTACCTTGTGCCTGAAAAGCTGCGGCCGGCCATGTTCATGACGCTCAACGACTGCAACCGCTGCTATCGTTACGTCTGCCTCAGTCTGAATGACGAGGGAAGCATTTGCGCCGACCACGACTTCACGCTGTACGAGGGCGCAAAGTCGCTCTACGTGCAAGCCATGTGCAAGGTTTTCCGCTTTGCCGACAGCCTGGACTGCTGTCTGCCGGAAATCCTCCAAATTCTTGATACAAGCGTCGACAAAGCCATCGCATAACGGGCTTTGCTCCGGTGATCGCACCGGAGGCACTTCAATAAAAAAGCGCATTGCAAACGATCCTGCAATGCGCTTTTTTATGCTTGTTTATTCCTGCGGCCCGGATGCTTCGTCCGGCTCCGGTTCATACAGTTCCACCGGCCGCAGCCCTTCGGCCCACTGCACCAGCTGCTCCGCCGTGACCGGCGAAGCGTCTGTGACCTGCTGCAAATACAGCTCCATGTAGTAATACTCATTGCTCCACTGCAGCAGTATCGCGCCTTTGCTCGCCGGTTTCAGCCGGCAGACCCTTGCGGTGCGGCCGTTGACCGTCACGGTTTCCTCCGATGCAAGCTGAGTGGCCTGCCACGACCGCCAACCGATGCGGCTTTGCCACCGCTCCAGCGTGTGCGCGCCATCCGACCATCTTTCCCGGAAAGCGGCATCGCTCTCCTCCCGGTCGATCCGCTCATACGTTTCCGGCAGCGTCGTAAAATAATAGTCGTGCTTCATCTCAAACAGGTATTCGTCCGGGCGCGAAACCCCTGCCGGGTGCGAAAAGCCGGGATTACCCTCAGACTCCGGCGGGTTCCGGGCCAGCATGACCGAGAAGATCATCACTGCCAGGATCACCATACCGATCAGGCTGCTCCAGCGGATGCGTCGGAACCACAACGCGCGTTTGCTGCGTTCGTCCAGCAGTTCCTCCATATACAGATGAAACGGGAAACTCACCGGAATGGCCGGTGCTTCCTCGTGCGGGCGGTATTCCTCGCTGCACAGTTCCCGGAATGCATCCCGGATCAGGCGGTTCATATCATCCGTTCCGGTCATGGTCTTTGCCTCCTTCCCGTAATCCTGCCGCCAGCAGGTCGTTGCCCCGCCGCCAGCGTTTTTTGACTGCATTATAGCTGATGCCAAGGTGCCGGGCAATTTCCTTCAGTTCCATACCGCACTGATAATGCAGTTCCAGCACGTCCCGGCACCCGGTCGGCATCGTCCGGATCAGTTCCTTCATCCGTCGGATGTCCTCCCGTCGGCACACCTCCGCCAGTACGGCATCCCCGGTCTGCGGCGCCAGCGCCTGTCGTTCCTCCAGCTTTTCCAGCAATTCCTGCTCTTTTTTCGCCCGCTCCCGGTGCTTGTACACCGTATTCCGCACCGCCACCATCACATAGCTGCGGATGGCTTTCGGCTCCATCGTGCAGATGCGCCCCATATTCCGCGCAATGCCTAAAAACACCTCCTGCATCACGTCGTCGGCCTGTTCGGTCGTACACTGCATCAGCGAACAGGCATAGCTGCGCATCATGTTCTGATATTTATAGTAGAGTTCCTCAAATGTGACCCGCTGTGCGAGGTCGTTGATTTCCATCAGACAAAGTGCGAGCATCCTCTTGTCCCTTTCGTCTGTGCAGTAACCGGTCCCCACACCTCATCCATCGAAATGTGATGCCGGCTGCACTGCCCTTCCAGTTGTTCGATTTCGTTTTTCTGCATCCGCAGGCTCATTTCCAGCAGACGCGTTTCCGACGGCAGATTCCGCTGTATATATATAGTAAGAAAAATCTGCACGCCCCGCCAGAGCAGCCCGATGACACCAATGTACAGCCCGTATGTCTCCCAGTAGACCTCCCATACCCACGCGAGGTCCCACAGCATCATCACCAGCAAGATCCACAGGATCACCCGGATGGTCCGGCTTTGCCGCCGCAGCCGTTCGGTTTCCTGCATGGCCTCCTGCCGGGCACGGTCCGATTCTGCCCCCGGTTCTTCCGCTTCAAGTCCATGCGTCTGCAGTACCTGCCGGATGCGCCGGATGTAGTGCCCCCGTTTGTCGACGCGGTTGCGCTGGATGTCCAGTTCCCACAGCACCCGCTCCGGGATGCAAAGCAGCCAGACCCCCAGCACCAACTCCGCCAGCGACAGGAGATTTTCCAGCCGCAGACTCAGCAGCCCGGCGTACAGCTGGTCAAAAAACTCCAGGATCCATTCCCCCAGTTGACGGAACGGTTCCAGCCCTTCGCCCTGAATGACGTACGCAAATACATACATCAGCAAAACCGGTACGGTGACGGCTACCGCCAGCGCCAGCGGTGCCAGCAGATACACCAACAGCCATTTGATGATTTTTTTCATTTTCAGAATATGGTTCATACTTGTCCCCCCTTACATTATAATAAACCCTTTTTATGCAAAAAGGAGCCATATTTTACGAAAAAAAAACAAAAAAAATCCGCAGCCCGTCGCCGGACTGCGGATGACGTATCGTTCCATTCGTAATTGTTACACTTACTTCGGCGCAGACAGCTGCGGCGCACCGGTCAGGCCGTTGACGTACCGGATCAGTGCAGTCTCATCCGAATCATCCGTTTCCCACGATGCATCGTTCCGGATGCACAGCCGTCCCGGCAATTTTCCCTCCAGCAGGATGATATTGCCCGACCGGTCCTGCAGATAGAATTTCAGATGCGGAGCTTCATCCGGAACCTGTCCCAGCAGCAGATTATTGAATTCCGAGTCGTTGTAGCAATTGAATACCAACGGGTACAGTGGTGCATCCGTCGTCTGCTCAAACACCGCCGTCACACTGTTTTCGCCCCGGACTTCATAGTTGATGCCGTTTCGCCACACGCCGTTCATCGTCTGTGTGGTTTCCTCGCCCCGGTCATCCGTGATGGTCAAGATCATAGAGATGCCATCGTCTGTGACCGTCACATCACTCAGACGCGCCTCGATGGCCGAATAGCTTCCGCACTCCTCCACCGGAATCCGGTCTTCTGCGGGACCGCAGTATGCGCGGTTAAAATCCACCCAGTTCACCCGCACACCGGACATCCGTACCGTCCGGACGGACAGCATACAGATCCCCACGCACAGGAAGAGACATACGCAGGCCGCGATTGCAATCAGGATTTTCATTTGCTTCCGTTTCATGTGAAGCCCTCCCTTGCTTTTCAGCTGTACGATCCGCCCGAAAGCATACACGTTTTCTTTTGTTTTTATTATACCATATTTGTCTGCGGCATTCAAGTGTCGTCCGGCAGCGGCTCCTCGTACCACTGCACCGGTTCGGCGACCAGCGATTCTGCCCATTGGATGACCTGCTCCGGCGCAACGCTTTCATTGCCGTCTGTCCACATCACCTGCAGGCACAGCTGATAGTTTTCCGTGACCCATTTCAGTTTAATAGTACCGGATTTGCGATACATATACGCAGGCGTCCCGTTGACTTCCGCCGGCTGGATCCAGCTGAATCGAAGCCGTTCCAATGCCTCACTCGTGACGCTGCACTCCTGCTCCAGCCGGATGACCGTCCCTTCGCACGTCCATTCCCACATGGAAAAGTCCTTCCGCCAGTCGTCCGTTTTTTCCACAAATCCTTCCGGAATGGTGGAAAACGTGTACCGTTCCGTCAGTTCCGTTACCGGCCCGGCAATTTCAAAATCCGTGGCAATGAATGCCTCCGGCCGGGAGACGATCGTCCCGTGCTCGCCCTGATCCGGGTCCGCCGGCTTCACAAGCAGCACCGCCGACGTCAGCAGAAGCAGCATCGCCGCCACAGCCGCAATAAGCCACAGCTTTTTCCGTCTGCTGTAACTCCATCCGCGTTCCTGCTGCAGCAGCTCCTGCATCTCGTTCCGGAAATACGAGCTGACCTTCATCGGCTCGCCCGCTTCGTACGGTTCGTACACACCGTCGCAAACTTCCCGGAAAGCCGCACGGATGCGTTCGTTCACCTCTGCCTTATTCACCATAGTACACGCCCCCTTCCCGTAATCCTGCCGCCAGCAGGCGCTTGCCCCGCTGGTACCGCTTTTTGACCGCATTGTAAGAGATCCCGAACTGACGGGCGATGTCCCGCAGTTCCATGCGGCACAGGTAGTGCAGTTCCAGCACATCCCGCACCCCCTCCGGCAACCGGCGGATCACCTCCACCAGCAACCGGTAATTTTCGCGCGTACATACCTCCTCCAGCACCGCATCCGTGGCAGACCGGTCGTACACCTCCTCCATGCGCTGCCGCACCGCATCCTCTCTGCGTTCCCGCTCCGTCTGGCGCCACACCGCCCGCTTCACCGTCTGCATCACGTAGCTGCGCACCGCTTTGGGCTCCAGCGCACCGACGGTATCCATATTGCGGGCAATGTTCATGAAGCACTCCTGCAGCACATCGTCGGCATCCTCGCTGCAGCAATGCATCAGGCTGCAGGCATATTTCCGCATCATGTCCTGATAGGTTTCATAAATCCACTGAAAGGTGTTCTGCTGCACCGGATCGTCGATCATCGCTAAAAACATCAGCATCGCTTTTCACATCTCCTTTCGCATATTTTTTCTTTATGTATTGATATGTTTTAATATGTTATACAATGATTTCATCCATATCAATACGATTATGGTTGAATTTGATTTCCAATGCGCGGATGCGCTGCAGCTGCTCCCACACCGTCGTTTCCAGCAGACGCACCTCGTCAAACAGCGTGGTCGTGATCCATGCGAACAGCATCAGATCCAACGCACCGATGCCGAGGTCGAACGCGCCCGCGGCGCCGTCTCCGGCAATCCACTGTAGCAGTGCGCCGCCGGCCGACATCACGCAGCTAAGCCCGTACCACAGGATGAAAAGCCACACCGCGCGGCGGATCCACGCCACGTCTGCCCGTGCGCGTCCGTACAACGCAAACGGCTCCACATTCTCCGGGGCACCGCAATCCACGTCCGCACGCTGCAGCCGCTTTTCCATGCGGCGGATGCGGTCGTAGCGGTTGGTCATCCGGCGTCCGGCGGCATCCAGCTGCTGCGGAATGCGCTTCCAGAACAGATAGATGATATAGCATTTGAATCCGAGGGCGATGACGTCGCTGATGTCCCCGACCAGTTCACCAAACAGTATGCGAAACAGGTCGCCACCGTTGCCGGTCAGCAATGCGCCTGCCACGGACCACAACAGTGCCGGCAGGAAGATCAACAACGGAACCACCGTCGTGATGCACATGATCCACAGGTACCATTTTGTCATTCTCCGCAATTTCTCAATATGCTGCATACACATTTCCTCCTTTGGTTCGTTGTGTGATGTGTTTTGGAAAAACCTGTACGTATGATACCACGTTTCCGGGGCATTGTCGACGCAGATTTTCCCCTTTCACTATATAAGAACAAATTTTCCAGAAAAGGGGTCATGTTTTCCCGGAAAAAATAAAAAAATTTTATTTTGGCAAAATAGCTGTTTTTTTCCGCCGGACTGTGATACAATGAGAATGGCTTGTTATGTCATGCTGAATATTGATATATTTTCTCTTTTGGGGGTTTTACTTATGAAACTGGTTCTTGCAATTGTTAACGACAACGACAGCGGCGCCGTAGCTGCTGAACTGACCAAAAACGGCTTCTATGCCACCAAGCTGGCCACCACCGGCGGCTTTCTGAAGGCTGGCAACACCACCTTCATCTGCGGTGTGGAGGATGAGCGTCTGGAGGAAGTGCTGGACGTGATCCGCTCTCAGAGCAAGCGCCGCACCCAGATGGTACCCACCACCACCTTCTACGATGCCGGCCTGTATGCCGCATACCCCGTCGAAGTGACCGTGGGCGGTGCCACCATTTTCGTGCTGGATGTACAGCAGTTCGAAAAGGTGTAATCCATGAATTTCACCGGATTGTACGGCAATGAACCGGCCAAGCAGACGTTGCACGACCTGCTGTCCGAGGGCCGGTTCCCGCAGGCACTGATTTTGCAGGGGGAAAGCGGCTGCGGCAAGAGCACTTTTGCCCGGCGCATTGCGCAGGCGCTGGTCTGCACCGGCGGCGGCGCGCGTCCTTGCGGTCACTGCACCGCCTGCCGGAAATCCATGACCGGCGGGCATCCGGACATTCTCTTTGTAGACGGCGGCCCCAAGCCCCGTGGCTTCGGTGTCGATCTGGTCCGGTCGGTGCGCGCCGACGTCCGCATCCGTCCCAACGAAGCCGACCGAAAAGTGTATATTCTTGCACAGGCACACCATATGACCGAACAGGCGCAGAATGCGCTGCTGAAGATTCTGGAGGAGCCGCCTGCGTACACCGTATTTCTGCTGACCTGCGAATCGGCACAGCAGCTGCTGGCGACCGTGCGCTCCCGCTGTATGACCGTCACGCTGTCCGGTGTTTCCCGCTCCGATGCGGTGCGTGCCTGTGCTTTGCTGTGCCCGGAGGCTACTCCGGAACAACTGGAAGATGCTTACCGGCTGTGGAACGGCAACATCGGCCGGATGGCCGCATCGCTGGCCGACGGCGAAGTCACCCGCGCCCATATGCTGTGCGGGGAACTGCTGACCGCACTGACCGATCCCTCAGAAACCGCGCTGCTGACTGCATCTGCACCGCTGATCAAGGACAAAAACCTCTGCCGCGCCGTGTGCGCCATGCTGCGGGGACGGTTTATTGCCGGTATGAGCGGACGGCAGGATCTGCCGCTGACCCCGGCCCAGTGCGCCGGATGCTGTGATGCGGCAACACAGGCGCTGGCGGCAATGGACCGCTACGCCAACCAGACATTGACGGTGACGCTGCTGTGTGCATCTATGCGGCGCGCCTTTGGCAAATAAAAGAAAGGCTGGATCAAATCCATGGCAATTGTAGCTGGCATCCGCTTCAAGGATGCAGGAAAAGTATATTATTTCGATCCCGGTGAGCTGGTCCTGAACAAGGGCGATTATGCCATCGTGGAAACCACCAGAGGCATGGAGTGCGGCTTTGTGTCTATGGGCAACCGGGAAGTGCCGGACGAGGAAATCATCCCGCCGCTCAAGCAGATCATCCGCAAGGCCACCGAGGAAGATCTGGCACACGTCCGCGACAACGAACGCCGCCAGAAAGAAGCCTTCGTCATCTGCGAGCAGAAAATCCTCGATCACAAGCTGGATATGAAGCTGGTGGACGTGGAGTACACCTTCGACAACAACAAGATTCTGTTCTATTTCACCTCCGACGGACGCGTGGACTTCCGCAATCTGGTCAAGGACCTTGCCTCCGTTTTCCGCACCCGCATCGAGCTGCGCCAGATCGGTGTACGCGATGAGGCCAAAATGCTGGGCGGTCTGGGTATTTGCGGCCGGCCGTTCTGCTGTGCGCAGTTTCTGGGGGATTTTCAGCCCGTGTCGATCAAGATGGCCAAGGAGCAGGGCCTGTCCCTGAATCCCGTGAAAATTTCCGGTACCTGCGGCCGTCTGATGTGCTGTCTGAAATACGAGCAGAATGTTTATGAGGAGCTCATCCGCATCACGCCCCGCATCGGCGCTGTCATCGACACGCCCGAAGGCCGCGGTGTGGTCGTGGATCAGAACCTGATCGCCGGTACCGTTGTGGTCCGGCCGGAAAAAGACCCCAACGGCGCCCACAAAACCTGGAAACTCAGCCAGCTCGACGGGCACGACGCACCGGAGGGGGACAACACCGAAGCGACCGAGCGCGCCGACCGTCCCGCACGGCCTGCACGTGCAGAGCGTCCGTCCCGTCCTGCACGTAATGATCGCCGCGACAATGCGCCCGCACGCACGGCGATGCCCGAAATCACGGATGTGCCGGATGCACCCGAAGCCCCGCTGGAGGTCATCGACACCATCGACGAATGGATGGACGAGGAATCCCGCTCGAACCGGCCCGCCCGTCCCAAGAGCGAACGGAGCAAGCCGAAAAACGACCGGCCCCGTCCGCCCCGCAGCGACAAGGGCGACCAGCAGAAAAACGGCGGCAACCGCAAAAACAACAATAACACCAATCGTCGGAACGACCGGCCCCGCCCGCCCCGCGAAAACCGGGAGCCCTCCGCCGAGTAATGCATAAAATACCGGAAATTCAAGTTCTTTTCCCAAAAGTACTTGAATTTTCTGTTTTATGTGGTAAAATAAAAATACCAAGCAGTCATCCGGACTGTAATATTGTGTATGGAGGTAATTTGTCATGGCTTACAAGATCACCGAAGATTGCATCATGTGCGGCGCTTGCGCTGAGGGCTGCCCCGTTGGCGCGATTTCCGAGGGCGACGGCAAGTACGAGATCGACGCTGATACCTGCATCGATTGCGGCGCTTGCGCTGATACCTGCCCCGTGGGCGCTCCCGTTCAGGAATAATTTTTCCTGAGCATTACACGCTTTCACAGCACGAAAAATCCCCCGTCCGACGGACGGGGGATTTTTTTGTCTGAATGGCCTTCTTTGGAGAGCAATGTCGTTCATTTTAACCGCTCACACGGTCCGTCGGGGCTTCCGGACGGTCCTTCTGTTTTATTGATTCAGCACCAGATTTGGCAATACCTCCAGACCGGGTTTGCCGCTGCGGCGGCCGCCCACCAGAAACAGCTTGGGGGCTTTGGCCGGTGATGTCTGTACCAGCTGCAGCCGTTTGGGTTCCACCCCGGCGCTGCGCATGGCCTCCAGCGCATCCGTCAGCCGTTCGGCGCGGTGGATCATACAGAACCATCCGCCGTCGTTCAGCAGACGCGCCGCCGCCGATGCCGCATCGTACACGGTACAGCTTTCCTCCGCCCGTGCGATACGCCGCCCGTCCTGCCCGGCCAGATAGCCGCTGCCCGGCAGAAAATACGGCGGGTTGCAGCTGACCAGCTGCATCGCCGCCCGCTCCGGCAGGTCGCTTTGCCGCAGCTGACGCAGATCGCCTTCCCAGACGGTGATCTGGTCGGCAAAACCGCTGTCCGCGGCGCTTTTACGGGCCAATGCCGCCGCCTGCGGCTGAATTTCCGCTGCAAAAATCTGCAGCGCGGGGCGTTCCTGTGCCCACACCACCGGGATGATGCCGCATCCGGTGCCTAAATCTGCCGCCCGCTGTGCATGGGGCGCACAGGCCAGCGCAAACCGCGCCAGCAGCATGGCATCGGTGCCGAATTTATATTGCGGATGCGTCCATACGCAGGCCCCGCCGCCCAGTTCTTCCCGGTGCAGGAGGGCTTCCTCCGCCATTGTGCAGTTTACTTCATTGTCATACATCGTCGTTCGCTCCGGTTTATTTGCCCACGCAGAATTGTGAAAAGACCGCGTCCACGACCGATTCGCTGACCGATTCGCCGGTCAGCTCCAGCAGCGCACCGATGGCATCCTCCACCGACACGGTGATGGCGTCAAAGGTCATGCCCATGTACAATGCGTCGAGCGCCTCCGCCACCGCATTGCGGGCGCGGGTCGCCGCCTGTCGCTGGCGCTCGGTGAACAGCATGCCCTCGTCCGGCTGCAGCGCCGAGGTGCCCAGCACCTGCGCCACCGCCTCGGTCAGCTCGGTCACACCGCGCTGGGTCGCCGCCGAAATGCGGACGGTATGCGCCACCCGCTGCTGAATGTAGGGTACGTCGATGACCTCCGGCAGATCTCCCTTGTTGATGACGGCTACCGCGGGACGATTGCCGATCTGCGCCAGCAGACGCAGGTCCTCAGCATCCAGCGGCGACGCACCGTCAAACACCGCCAGTACCAGCCCGGCCGTATCCATCCGCTGACGCGCCCGGTCCACACCGATGCGCTCCACCGGGTCGTCGGTATCCCGCAGACCGGCGGTATCGGCCAGACGCAGGACGATCTCACCCAGCTTCACCGATTCCTCCACCACGTCCCGGGTCGTGCCGGGAATTGCGGTCACGATGCTTCGCTCGCATCCGGACAGCAGGGTCATCAGCGTGGACTTGCCCACGTTCGGGCGTCCCAGAATGACCGTGTCCACGCCTTCGCGCAACACCTTGCCGGCTTCAAACTGCG
>JAFTRF010000077.1 GCA_017462405.1 Clostridia bacterium
AATTCCTTACCCACGCGCGAAAAGATTCTTTATATATGCCATAACGCTCGACTATCGACCGCACGCTCTCTTTTCCGTTCAAATAGGATTCTACTGCTGCAATCTTTTCCTCTGGCTTGATTTTCCTTTTGTACATAAAAAATGCCCCCTATAGTGTAGTCTCGAAATTTTGTTATTTCGAGTGTCTACTCTATAGGGAGCATATCAGGGTACGGATGGTTTGTTTTTAATAATTATTCATCCTCCACCACGGTCTTTGGCGGGACTTCCAACAGTTCCGGATGCTCCAGATACTGACTCAGCCGGCGGAACACCTTGGCGAAGTAGCTGCCGGAGCAGATACGCTCGTCCATGACGATGCCCAGCGGCAGATGCCGCTCCAGCTGAACCACGCCGTTTTCGTCGTATACCGGCTTGTCCACGCTGTTGCCCATCGTGATGAACAGGCTGGACGTGCCGAATTCATACAGATGATGGTAAATGTGGTTGGTACGGATGCTGGCCAGATTGGAAATGACCAGACTGCAGTGGAACGGGCTGGCATTGATGATGGCTTTGGGCAGAAGGCCGTGCAGATCCATCCATTTGAACAGGCCGATGCCGGCATTCACCAATCCGGGGACACTGAGCAGCGTTTTCATCAGCTTGTCGGTGGAATTGGTTTCCGCACCGGCGCGGTTGTCGGTGACAAATTCATTGATTTTGCGGTCTACATCGAAAATGGTGTCGGTCTTCTCGAAATACACCTTGGACATCGTGCCATCCACATCGCCGGGACGCAGCACCACCATGCTCACGCACAACTCGTTGCGGGCATAAATTTTCTTATTGACCACAAACCGGTTCAGAAACGGAAATTCCGCCACACAGCGGGTATATGCCGCCAGCAGCACGCTCATGTGACTGAAGCGGTAGCCCTCCTTCCGCTTGGCCCGGATGTAATTGTGGATCGGCCGGTACGGGATGTACTCCGTAATGTAGTTCATGGAATCGTACCGGTACTTCAGGATGTACGGGATAATTGCATACATCGGTTCCATGTTGCGCACCCGCTTGCCGTCTGCTCGTGCCATTTGATCTTCATCCCTTTCTGCGTGCGCCCTTACACCGGCGCCGCCTCTTTTTTCCTCAATGTAAGCGTACCACATTTTTGACATAAATGCAATATTTTTGTGTGGCTGCCTTTCTTTGATGGATTTCGACAGCGCTGCGGTGTTATACTACAACCAAGGAATCACCCGAAAGGATCTGACACGCATGGACAGCGAGCTGCTGAAAAATTTAACAAGCGGCGACCCGGAAGCCTTTCAGCAGTTTTATGACCAATACAGCCTGCCGGTATACCGCTACATTCTGGACCGGACCGGCGATGCGGAGCGCACCCACCGGTTGTGGCAGGAAACTTTCCGCAGCTTGCCCGATCTGCTGCAGAACACCACCCAGCCCGACCCGATGCTGCTCCTGCTGACCGTACTGGCTGACCGCCGGATCGACCTGCTGAATGCCATTGAGGCATTTCATGTGTCAGAGGTCGTACCCGACTCTGTCCAAAAGCGCGCTGCATCCCGCCGCACCGGGCTGATCATCCTTCTGGTGGGGCTGATTCTGGTGGGTATACTGGCGCTGTGGGTCGCCACAGGATTTCTGATGGCGCTGGACGTGCTCCCGGCGTACGACTGGGGCTACTCGTGGTTCAACCGCGTTTTCTTCCGATTATTTCCTTCCTCTTTTCCATAATCTCTCCTGCGAAAAGCACCCGGCAACCGGCCGGGTGCTTTTTGCGCGCAAAAAAAGAAAGCCAACGTCCCGCCGGGACACTGGCTTTCAATTTTGCTTACTTCCGGCCGAACAGCTTGCCCAGCTTGCCGAGGCCACCGAAGCTCTCCAGCATATCGCCGATCTGGTCGAGGTTGATCTTGGCCTTTACGCCGTCAACCACCTTTTCCAGCATCTCATCGGGCAGATCAATGTTCAGCAGTTCCTCGATGACCTTCACCGGCTCATCCTTGAACTTTTCCAGCAGTTCCTTGTTGTCCTTGATCTTGTCCACCAGACCCTCGATGATGTCCTTGATTTTATCCATATCGAAGTTCTTCAGGTCAATATTCTTCAGATCGCTCAGATCCATGTCAGATTCCTCCTGCAATGTAATAGTTGCAAAATTATTCTGCCACTACTTCAGCTTCGGGTGCATTCTTCTGTACGCTGGCAATACCGTTCAGGCAGCTTTCCTTGGTCTTATAGCCCTCGGACGTTACGATCACCTGGCCGTTGCTTGCCTTCAGACGGAAACGGAACTCGCCTGCCTTGTCGGCATACATTTCGAACTTGGGGTGGGTCACGGTCTCGTAGTTTTCTACGGTCTGGTTCTCGACATTGGCGACAGGCGCATTTCTCTGCACGCTGGCGATGCCCTTGTGGCAGGAAGCCTCGGTGCTGTACACCTCGGAAGTTGCGATGACCTGGCCATTGGTAGCCTTCAGGTCGAACTTCACGCCGGAACTTACGGTACGGATAACAAACTTGCCCATAATCAAAACCCTCTCTCCACTGAAGTGGCGCATAATTTTACGGTATCATTGTAGCATGAATTCCGGCCGGATGTCAAGAATCTCCCGGCAGATAACCCTCCATCCGACAGAAATTTCGTACAACTTTTACCTCCGCTCTTGAAAAACGCCCGGCACCGTTGTATAATAAAAAGGCCGGCGGGTCCTGACCGCCGCAATCCATTTCAAGGAGGATACTACCATGGCATTTTTTGAAGACCTCGGCAAGAAGCTCTCCTGCTTTGGCCAGAGCGCCGCGCAGAAGACCAAGGATCTGACCGAAATCGCCCGTCTGGTGGCCGCAAACGCAGACCGCAGCCGGAAGATCGATCAGCTGTATACCGAAATCGGCAAGGCATACTATGCCGCTCACAAGGATGATGCATTTTCCGAGTCTGCTGCCCAGATCGTTGAGATCACCACCCTGACCGCAGAAATCGCCGCTGCACAGGACGAGATCAACCGCATCAAGGGCCTCGTGAAGTGCGCCAACTGTGGTGCCGACGTGGAAGCCAGCAACGCATTCTGCAATGCCTGCGGCGCCAAGATCGAAGTACCCGCTGCAGAAGAAGCACCCGTTGAAGAAGCTGAAGCTGCTCCGGAAACCACCGAAGAATAAGCCCCCGAAAAGCCGGACCTGTTCCGGCTTTTTTCTTTTGCCGGAACCGCTTGACCTGCGGACGCAATACAGCTATAATAGAATCAGCGGCGCTGGCACAAACACGCAGCGCAGAAAGGAACGTGCAGATACAACCATGAAAACAAAAAATCAACTCTGGAGCGTGGCAGCGGATTTCGCCATGATTACCGTCGCCACCATCATCACCGGTGCAGGTGTCTTTTTCTTCCTGATGCCCAGCCACCTGTCGGTGGGCAGTGTGTCCGGTCTGGCCGTCGTGCTGTCCGGGCTGACCACCATCCCGGTGTCCGTTCTCACGATGGTGATGAACGTCCTGTTCCTGCTGCTCGGCTTTTTGCTGATCGGGCGGGAATTCGGTGCCAAGACCATTTACACCTCCATCCTGCTGCCCGCAGTAGTCGGTGCATTCGAGACGCTGTTCCCCAATTTTGAATCCATGACGCAGGACCCGTTTCTGGACATGGTGTGCTACTGCTTCGTGGTGAGCATCGGCCTGTCCCTGCTGTTTACCCGCAACGCCTCCTCCGGCGGTCTGGACATCGCCGCAAAAATCCTCAACAAGTATCTCCGCATGGATCTGGGCAAGGCCATGACCACCGCCGGCATGGCGGTCGCCGTATCCTCCATCCTGCTGTATGACACCAAGACCGTAATTCTCAGCGTGCTTGGCACGTACCTCAACGGCGTGATTCTGGATAAGTTCATCTTCGGCATCAACACCAAAAAGAAGGTGTGCATCCTGTCCGAGAAGCACAACGAGATCCGGAACTACATCATCAACGATCTGCACAGCGGCGCCACGCTGTATACCGCCGTGGGGGCCTACGATTATCAGAACCGCCCCGAAATCGTCACCATCGTGGACAAGAGCGAATATGCGAAGCTGATGTCTTACCTGACCAAGACCGATCCTTCCGCATTCGTCACCGTTTACACCGTCGGCGAGGTTCTGTACCGTCCCAAAAAGTGATGGCTTCTGCATTGTAAAAAACACCGTCCGCAAAATTGCGGGCGGTGTTTTTTTGCGCCGTATCGCCCGATGATCGAATCATAATAGATAAATACATTACATGATTTTTATATGTATCAATATGTTTATGACGATGACTATGCAATATCTGCAGGATTGCTCAGCGTGCTGTTCAAAAGATCGTCGGAGACACCTGCGGGCAACATTTTCGTGCCATACACAAACAGAGGAGCCTCCGCCGCGCACACTGCGCAGACCGAGGCTCCTCTGTTTTTCATATATTCCGTTCTGCTGACGGACTGCAAATCACGTCAGACGGGCAGTTCCACCGTTTTACCGGCATCAACAGCGATTTTCGTCATCTTCTCCTGCCAGTACAGACCCAGCGGCTTCGCTGCGGCGTCTTCATCTTCGATCATGACCTTGACCACTGCGTCAAAAGCCGTCGGATTGGTGATGCTCAACACACCGTTTTCCAGCCGTGCGTCTACATGGTCTGCCGCGCACACCGCGCCGCAGGCCGGGCGAACATACACACCGGGAACTTCGCCACAGGTCAGCATCAGCGCCACCTCCGGCCATGCGGAGTCGCTGTAAATGGAGTCGCCTACGCCCTTGAGTCCTTCCCAATCGGACAGATTCACGCGCTCACAGCTTTCGCCGGGGCTCAATGCCCGACCGGAGGTGCTGTACATCGGGCGCTCCGGGTAAGAGGTCACCTGCGGGATAAAGCGGGCGATCTGCCCCATCAGGCGCAGGTATTTTTCATCGCCGGTAGCCCGGTACAGCTTCAGCAGCGAAGCCGGGCTGTGGGTGCATATACCGGGCGCAGAGTGCTTGTTCTGCACATTCGCCCACACGCTGCCGCCGCTGTGGATGTCCATCCGGTCGAAGCGGCTGTCTGCCGGGAATTCGTAATCGTAGTTGACGACCCAGCTGGCCGCCTGATGCGCGGCCTGCTGTGCGTAATCCAGCCATTTTTCGTCGCCCAGTGCATCATGCAGCACCGTAAAGCTTTCCAGCAATGCCGCCGCACTTTCGGAGTCCGGGCACTGCAGGATTTCGCCGGGGCCACCGGTGGTCACTCCCACCGCCGTGGCAGTGCGGTACAGGTATTCGCCGATTTCGGCCGCCGCCTGTACATATTCCGCCATATCGCAGATCTCCGCCGCTGCACAGAGCGCTGCCGGGACGATCGCACCCGCCGTGGAGCCGCCCACAATCAGTTCACCCGTTTCAAAGTTGACGAACTGGCCGGTCTGCCCGTAGGTGCGCCACAGCTTCACCAGTGCATCGGCGCCCTGTCGTACGCTGCGGTACAGGCTGTCCGGCACCGCCATAGCCTGCCGCTCCATCGCAAGGATCTGGCGGCTCATGAAGTATACACCATCGCCATGCTTGCGCACCATGACCATATTGTATTTTTCATTGTAGTGTCCGAAGCAATCGCCCACCGGTTTGCCGTGCTGCACGATGCCGTAATACCATCCTGCGGCGCTCTGGTTCCGGGCCATGAATTCCAGCGTTTCTACTGCCCGCGCCTGTGTCTCCGGCGCACCGTCCGTCAGCATAGGCAGGGTATTGATGCCGCTGCCGACCCAGCCGACCTGCCAGTCATCGAAGCAGCTGCGCTTGCGGCCGTCCATGGCACTGAGGGTATAGTATTTCTGTGCGCTGTCGTAGTGGGTGCGGTTGTGCTCGTCCTCCATGTGCTTCCAGCATTTGGAAAACGGCAGCATGGCCGGGATTTCTGTATCGCTGTATTTGTCCCGGAGTTCGAAAAAGGCCCGGTACAGCGCCGGAATATCTGCACAGGGGAACGTGTGTACCCGATGGGGAATGACCGTCTCGGTGCCTGCGGCCACATCCAGCGTCTCATCGGCCGCGGGCAGTTCCCACAGCCCCGGCACCATTTTCCGCCAGCGGTACACCAGCCGGCGCTTGGCCGGGGCACGCAGACGCACCGTCAGCCGGTCGTCCTGCTGCTCCAGCGTCACACCGAAATTCAGCCCGTGGGCGCCCTGTGCAAAATACAGGATAAAGCCCTCTTTGTTTGCCTTGTTCAGCACGCACACACACGGCACCGCCAGATCCCCGGAGGTGACATCCATAAAGGAGTCTCCGGTCTGTGCCAGCCGCGGTACATTCGTGATCCGCACCGGCACATCCACACCCAGCTCATCTTCGGTATACATCGGCGGGTATTTCCGTTCCACCGACTCGAAGCGGTTGCCGTTGTAGGCACAGGCCGGGAGCATGATATAGCTGTCCGCGATGGGGGCATCCAGCGTATACTCCACCCAATAGCCGGCATCCTCTCTGTCCTGCAAGGCTGTAAATCTGGTTTCGTCGGCCGTTTCCGTCACGACCGTTTCGGTCGCCGGGCCGGTATAGCCGTATGTTTTCATGTATTTCATAATTGATTCCTCATTTATCATTCGCCTGTATTGGCGGTCTTGCCTCTATTGTAGCTCAGAAAAAGGGAAAATGCAAGAAAAAAGGGGCGTTTCGCCGCCCCTTTTCTGTATTTTACGTTTCCAATGCATATACGAACACACCCATGCAGCACAACAACCGGGCTACCCATTCTGCCAGCATCATCAGCCCTGCGGTAGTAACCTCCGTGGCACTGTAGAAGCCGCTGTACCAGATCAATCCGACCAGCACCTGTCCCGCCAGAACTGTTGCGCCGAGGAACACGCTCCATTTCAGCGTCCGTAGATTTGGGGCCTGCAATGCGCCCACCGTTGCGCCGAAGTTGGCCACGATCAGCAGCAGGCTGAAAAAGGTCGCAACTGCACTGAGCAGGCCGCCGCCTGCCATCGTACTGCGGACCGATTGAATGGATTCATGCAGAGCCAGCATGGTCATCAGACCGAAGCCCGCCGCCAGAAACAGCTTGCGGAAACGCGCCCCGCGGTGCATCGGCAGGAAGTAGAGGAGCACACACACCGAAGCGGTCAATGCCAGCAGGAACCAGATCAGTTCGGCGGTGCCGAAGCTGAACGGCATAGCCGACAGGACGATCATACCGATCCACAGGACGGTGAACACCTGTGCAACGAACACCTGGGTTCTGCTTTTTTCCGGATGAATTTTGCTCAACATATACATCCCTCCCGACAGATAAAATTGGTTTTTATGGCTATATTATAGCACAATTTTACAGTATGCACAAGGGGTTTGGGCGAAAAACAAGGCCCGCTGTGTCAATTATTGTTTACACATCGGGCCTTGGCGGCATTTTTACTTGTGATTAAGTGCCCGGATGATTTGCAGAAGATGCTCTGCCAGTTCCGGCGGCAGTTTTTCGATCTCGGTCAGCAGTTCACGGCTTTCGCGAGAGATGTCCCGACCGTCAACCGTACCAAACAAGACTTCATCCGCACTGATGTGCAGTGCCTCGCAAAGTTTGACCAGATTTTCCGGGCGAATGGCTTTCTTCCCTTGTTCCAAATTGGAGATCATCTGCGTGGAAACGTTCATCTGTTCCGCCAGTTCTGCCTGCGTCCACTTCATCGCTTTGCGTCCCGACGCAATCCGTTCTCCCATCGCTTTCATCAGTTCTGTATCTGCCACAATTTCGCCCCCTGTTGATTGATGTATCCATTATATTATCCATGGGCGATAATATAAATCATTTATAGATGTTATTCTATTGACTTATATAATCCATAAGTGATATAATAAAGGAAAAATATCCACAGGCGATATTACAAGGTGATTCTATGAGTTTTCGCGTGCTTATCGGTGGATGCCGCTCTTATGCGAATTACAGCGCATTTTGCAGTTGTATGGATTTATTGCTGCCGCAAATTACAACTGAATCTGATATTATCATCATGTCCGGAGGATGTCGTGGCACCGATGCGCTCGCAGAGCAGTATGCCGCTGCTCACGGCTATGCAATCGAACGCTATGTGGCAGAATGGGCACGCTACGGCAGAGCCGCCGGACCGATCCGGAACCGGATAATGGTGGAATGCGCGGATTATGTGATTGCATTTTGGGATGGGAAATCCTGCGGCACGCGCAGTCTGATTTCGTATACGAAGAAGGCGCAAAAGCCCTTGTATATCATCCGCATATAAAGCACCAGCCCCCGGCACACGACTTTTCCATCGTGCGCCGGGGGCGGTTTCATGTTATAAAAAATCGCTTACTTGAAATACCGTTCCAGCAGACCCTTCAGTGCCTTGCCGTGACGGGCTTCGTCCTTCGCCATTTCCATTACCGTGTCCGCAATGGCATCCAGACCGGCGGCTCTGGCCTTGTCTGCCAGTTCCACCTTGCCTGCCGTTGCGCCGAATTCGGCATCCACACGCATCGCCAGATTCTTCTTCGTGGAATCCGTCACCACTTCGCCCAGCAGTTCGGCAAATTTGGCGGCGTGCTCGGCTTCTTCCCAACCGGCCTTGGCCCAGTAGTTGCCGATCTCCGGATAACCCTCACGATGCGCCACACGGGCCATCGCCAGATACATACCGACCTCGGAGCATTCACCGGTAAAATTCTCCCGCAGACCCGCCAGAATGTCTTCTGCTGCGCCCTGTGCCACCGCAATGATATGCTCGGCCGCCCACGTACGGTCGCCACTCTGCATCTTGAATTTTTCCGCACCGACACGGCAGACGGGGCATTCTGCCGGGGGTGCGTCACCCTCGTGCGTATAACCGCACACCGTGCAGACGTACTTCTGCTTGCCGCCAGACACAGGCTCCTGCTTCACCACAGAGGCTTCATTTTTTTCCTCAAAATAGGTGAAATCCTCCGGGCCGTGCTTGCACAGCGGGCACAGGTAGTCCGCAGGCATCGTCTCGCCCTCGTATACATAGCCGCAGATGTTGCACTTCCAGCCCTTTTTCACGGCCGGCTTGGCGGCTGCGGTCTTGATGGTAGTCTGATAATAGCCGTAACTGCACGACGGTACCGCCGACAACACCTCACCGTCCACCACTTCACCGATGAACAGCGTATGGCTGCCCAGATCATGGCTTTCGGTGATTTTCAGCGAAAGATACGAGTTGCTCCACTTCGTCAGATACAGCAGACCATTGTCACTGCGATCCACGTCCTTGAAATCTGCAAACTTGTCCACATTCCGGCCGGACTGCATTCCGAAATGACGGAACAGCGAAAATTCTGCGTCCGTGCCGATGGCCGACAGGTTGCACACGCCGGTATTTTTGATCATATCGTGCGTCAGATTGCCCTTGATGGCCGCAATGGACACCCGGATGGGGTTATTGGCCACCTGCACCGCCGTATTGATGATGCAGCCATTGTCGCGGCCGTTTTCCTGCGCCGTCAGCAGATATACACCATAGGTCAGGTTGTACAATGCTTTCTTATTCATATGTTTACCCCTTTTCGTGAACGATAAGAAGTACCCCGCAGCATCGGTGACACTGCGGGGACTCTTTATGAAATGCTGTTTCGCTCGTAGTTTATGCTTCCGGGCTGAAATCTTCCTTGCCTACGCCACACAGCTCACAGGCGAAATCTTCAGGGAGATCCTCCCACTTTACGCCGGTTTCTTCTTCGTCGTAGACCCAGCCGCATACGTCACATACATATTTCATGGCGGTATGCTCCTTTTCAATATTGTTTATTTTGCATGGAACCCAGTATTATTCTGACCGGATCCCCGCAGATTATGCAGATTAGCCGAAGTAACGCTTCAGCAGGCCCTCAAATGCCTTGCCGTGGCGGGCTTCGTCACGAGCCATCTCGTGTACGGTGTCGTGGATCGCGTCGAGATTCAGTTCCTTGGCGCGCTTGGCCAGTTCGAACTTGCCCTCGGTTGCGCCGTGCTCGGCATCCACGCGCATCTCCAGATTCTTCTTGGTGGAATCGGTCACGACCTCACCCAGCAGCTCGGCGAACTTGGCGGCGTGCTCGGCCTCCTCGTAAGCAGCCTTTTCCCAGTACAGGCCGATCTCCGGATAGCCTTCGCGATGTGC
>JAFTRF010000078.1 GCA_017462405.1 Clostridia bacterium
AACGGGCATTGGCAGTAATGGGGCTGGCGGCGTTGATGGTATGCAGTACCGGCTGTGACCGTCAGGCCACGCAAAATTCCATCGCCATCGGCAAGAACATCGACATCCGCACCAACCTGACCACCATCGAAACACCCACGGAAGCCGGAATGTACAATTTCACGAAGTCCTTTGCCGACATCGACCCGGAGGGGCTGGCAAAGCTTATGCTGGGTACCAACGAAGTCATTACCCAGGAAGGAAACGGTGGTGTATATTACCACAGAGAAGATGATGTCGATCGTACGAAAGGTGAAGTCAGGGTAACGGTCAACAAGAAACTGTACGGGGAAGAGTTTGAGCAGAATGGCTATTGGACGGATCCGGTGGCGAAAGCCAACAACATTACGTTTTCGCGGTCGCCCGACTGGAATTTCGATACATTGTATGTATATGATTTTCATCTGAACTTCCGGAATTTCGGTTTTACTGCGGAGCAGGGCTTTGTCGGTGAAGTGCTGGCGGAAGACGGTGCCGGCGACCCCAAAATGGAAGCGGCACTGGCGCAGAGCAAAGCCATCATGGATTATATGCAGTATGATGGTTATGAGTTGGCCGTCGCCAACAAGTATTCCAAGGAGTCGGTGAAGGAACTCACCCGACTCATGGGCGGCTACGGAGAAGAAGGGCCGATATCTGTGGTGGACCCGGTGACGGGTAATAGGACACAAATTTACAGCGAACGGTATTTGGAGCCGGATACCGAATTGTATCTCATTCAGTACAACATCATTCCGGCAACGCTGCCGGAAGGCATTGACACATCGGATCCCAACTATTTTCTCAATGTCAAATTCCATTTCGATAAGGACGGGCTGTTTCTGGCGGTGTTGTACCCGAACGTCACGTTGGAACCGAAAAGAACCGGTGCAGCATGTACCGCTGAGGAAGCCGTCCGCATTGCACAGGAAAATGAAGGATGGGACGAAGCCACCCTGTTCAGCGCAGAATATACGATGAAGGAGATCAGTGATACCACGTATGCTGGAATATGGGAACTGCATTTCGGTCTGGATATCACGGACACCTTGGAACCGGAAGAGATGGAATGCCTGACTGCCGCAGGGTTCAAGGGCAAATATCAGCGGATGTCGATCTACGTCAATGCGCTCAACGGTGCGAAGCTGGACGGCACCTATGACCGGCGCACATTTATTGAGTCGTTTCCGGTGACGGTCAATAAATACAACTTCCCGGAGCTGTTTGAGGAAAAATAAGAAAGAGGTGAGATGTATGAAAAACCGGACGTTTGCGGCACATTTGTACCGATTGTTTCGTTCGCCGTCGCTGTACATCTGCATCGTGTCGTACGTACTGCTGCTGATCGTGCCGATGCTGCGACCGAACTATCTGAATAATATCGTGATGAGCGGTTTGTATCGTGCGCAGGTCAGTGACTTCTACTTTGTGCTGTCTGCGGTGATCCCGGCACTGGCATACGCCGTGACCTATGTGGACGATTACGACACCCGGATGCTGTATCCGTGGGCGGTACGCAGCGGAGCCAGACAGTATGCCGTATCGTATTACCTGACCGCCCTGATGGGGGGCTTTCTGGTCGGCTTTCTCGGCAATGCCATTTACATTGGCATTCATTTGCTGCTGGGCATGGAGCTGGATGCCGAGATCGGTTGGAATCATACGGCTATGTACTATCAGTACGATGTCATTTACGATGAAGGGCATATCGCGCTGTATGTATTCATCATTCTGATGGAATATGCGCTGGGTGCGGCGGCCATGGCCGGCATCTCGGCCATGTGCAGCAGCCTGTTTCATCAGCGGTTTGCGACCTTGGCCATCCCGGTCTTTTACTTCTTTATGACGGATGTGTACAGCAAACTGGCAGGGGTGTTTTCGTGGCCGCGGCTGCATAAGCTGCTCATTCCGATGTATCTGGCGCAGGATTCCTTCTATCTGAAGAATCCATCGCTCAATGTGCTGTACAAGCTGTTGACGGTGGCACTTCACGTGATCGTGTGCGGCTATATTACCGTGCGGCACATTGAAAGGAGTGTGGACAATGCGTGATCTGCGTGCGGCGCTGTTTTGCGCCGGAACCAACTTCCGGAAATGGCACAAAAACCCCACCATACTGCTGCTGGCGGCGTTGTGGGCGACCTATTTGCTCCATGTGGTGATCGACGTACCGCTTTTATGTATCGAAAACGGGTATTACGTTACACCGTGGGTGTTGCCGTTTGTCTTTTCGTGGAGCCCTGCGACGCTGGTGTACGGCTGTGCGCTGACGATTCTTTTTGCGCAGGCACCGTTCTGCGACGTTTCGTCGCCGTTTGTGATGGTGCGTACCGGCAAACGCGCATGGTTCTGGGGACAGATCCTGTACATTCTGGGTGCGGCATTTATTTTTGTGCTGTTCACCTGTGGCTGTGTTTACCTGTATTTTGCACCTTGCATGGCGTGGGACCCGGATTGGGGCGGCGTGCTGCGGGGCTTGTCGGAGGATGGCAGCCTGATGAAAGGGAGCGTCTTTTCGGTATCCGCGTTGATCCTGCGGACGTATACCCCGTTGCAGGCGACGATTTACGCATTTTTGCTGCTGTGGCTCTCCGCAACGCTGATCGGTATGCTGATGCTCTTTTGCAACGTCGTCATCCGGAACGGCATCGGAACCATTATCATCTCCACCTTGGCTTGCTGGAGCTTTTTTGCCCGCAGTGCGTATTTTTGGCTGGGCTCCTGGGTATGCCGTACCATGCTGCTGCAATGGAATTCGCTGTATGCCATGTCGCCCATCATCACACGGGGCGTAGAACCATCCGAGGCCATCATTGTTCAGCTGGTTCTGATCGTGGTATGCATCGTGACGAGTACCGCGGTGTTCTGCCGGCGAGATACGCTTTTTGTAAAAAACCAATTCTGAGCCGAAACGTGGGAAATTGTCCCCCGGAGGATGCGGTTGGGTTGAGGATTTGTTCAGCCGATAGTCCACTCTGCCTCACTTCGTTCGGCATTCTTCTGGCGAAGACAGCAGATCCCTTTGTCACTTCGTGACATTTCAAAGGGGCGAACGAGTTATCGTATGGAAAACTTTCTGCGTTTTCAGATGAACTTTCCCAGTATGACAGAGTTATTGAGCTTGCTTGGCTAACTTGTTCCCCCCTTCGGGGGAATGTCCGACCGCAGGGAGGACAGAGGGGGCTATCGGTGCGCACCATCTTTTCGTCACACCAAACCGGACTTTACCGCACGAGCAGAAGCCCGGCAGGGCTTGCTTGCCTATCCACGCCTAAAACAAAGAAAGGAGCGATTATATGAAACCAAACAGAAAACTATGGAAATCACTGCGCAGCGGACTGAGTTTCGTGCTGTTGATCGCAGTGGTCGTCGCCATTTTCGGGGCAACAGATGCATTGGAAAAACGGGATGCAGCCATTGAAAAAGGCGATTACTATCAGACCGTGGATGAATATCTTACGGAAATGTTCAACAATCACAATCTGGACGGGATGCTGGCAAAAATACCGGAAAATCTGATTTCGGCAATACTGGAAGAAAACCATCGGGACTACGATGCATGGCGCAGTTATATGCAGGAAAGCATGCAGCGTAACATTGACAAGAGATACTGGAATGAACCGGACTGGTCGCTGGTGTCGGTGACGGAACCGACCGCAGAAGAAGCTGAATGGGTCCGGAGTGCACTGCGGACCTATGGCATGATGGCGGCAAATATACGGATCGTCCGGGTGAACATCTGCGAGAATATCACACAAGGCGAATATTGGGAATGGTGCTATGCAGTCTATGAGCATCCGTACGGGAGTGAGTATGGACTATGTAAATTAGGGAACTCAATGCCCATGACGGAGACGTGGATGCTGCCCGAAGATGGTATGCATGCTTACGCACAGTTGCTTTTCCTGCGTGTGATGGCGAATTACAAGCGTCCGCCCGCGTATGTCAATTCGATGGATCCCCGTTCCATCACCGAGTGGATGCCGCCCGAAGCGCTCAACAAATACCTGACGGAACATGGCTTGACACGAGAAGCCTATGAAGCGGCCATTTTGCAGCGGCTCGCCGCATTTGAAGCCTCCAATGCGGAAAACGGCATTTCCTATCAGCTGCAGCTGCTGGATTCGATCGAGGACTTTACAGATATCCGCTACCTGCACTGCGAGGATGAACTCCCGGCACTCAAGCAAGTCTATCGGGAGCAGTTCGGCATCGAAATCGTGGATGCACTGACCGTCACAAAGACGTACACCGTGACCACCGGCGGTGTCAAAACGGAACAGAGCATCACCCTCCGCAGCGTCAAGATCGGTTCAACGTGGTACGTTGACATTACGGATCTGCCATGGCCGGAATCGGGCATTTTCAGTTTTGAGAACATCAATGAATGAGGGGGAATGAGTTTCCCTTCACCCCATCAGAGCGGGGCTGGCGTGGCCGCTTCGGAACGCATCCGTGCGAAACAAGGCGGAACAGGTATTTATCCGTAAGGGGGCGCGGAAGCCCATATTTTCAAAAAAGGAGTGTGAAGCTTTATGCATATACGTACATTCACTGCCCATCTGAAGCGGGCATTCACTACCCCGATGTTGTACATATGCATCCTGCTGTATGCGGCCATGCTGCTGGGTACGACCTTCGGCCGCTCGGTTTCAGCGACGACGCTGGGGATACTGGTGCGATTGCACAACGATTTCTGCCGGGTCATTTCTACCATCATTCCGGCGCTGGCATATGCCATGCTGATGCCGGACGGCATTTTTATGTTTTGACAAAGGTTATAACGAAAGTCTACAAAATGAGTGGATTATCTTGACATTGCCACCGGAAAAATAT
>JAFTRF010000079.1 GCA_017462405.1 Clostridia bacterium
AATGCGCTTTTTTTACAATAGAAAATCCCCATTTGGAAACCGGAGGTCTACTCAGATTCCAAACGGGGATATATACGCAATTTCGATGGACTGCCCGGAGTCCGGTCTGCGCGAACTGCTGTGCAGGGTCCGGCGTCCTCGACAGACCGGGTTTATTTCAGCGCTGCGCTGCTGTTGAGCACCAGCGTGCTGTACAGGAACAGTACGTCTTCCTCACCGGTAAACTCGATGAACCGTCCAAGAAATGCACTGTTGACATAGCGGATGTCCACCACTATAACTTCACTGTACGCTTCCACCAGCAACGGCACCACCGCCGAGCCGAAGGAGTCACGGAATACCACCAGCCGCTCGCCGGAGGTGTTCGCCGGATTCTGAATGGTCAGGATCGCCTGCGAGCCGGAAAGAAACAGCTCGTACGGGTCTGCCCCCTCAAAGCGCGGCAGGTCATAGACCGGTGCGGTCTTGCCGGTTTCGATCTGCGTCACGATGCAGTTTTCCAGCGTATCATTGGTCAGGTAATACAGCGTTTCCGGCGCACAGGGCAGTGCAGACTGACCACTGTATACACCGTAAAACGGCGACAGCGCCTTTTCGGTATATTGCCCGCTCAGCCGGTCGGTGATGCCCAGCGTACCGGCAATGGCCTGCACCGCATTTTCCAGCCGCTCCTGCCGCCAGTGCGTGTCGGTGCGGTAATAATCCGCAATGGTCAACACAGAAAACAGGTCGATTTCCTGCATCACGCCGCCCAGTTCTGCTTTCATCATAGCGCGCAATGCATCATAGTCCATCGCCGGGTACCCGTTCTGCGCTGCAAGGAAATAGTTTTTGTCCGGCACGATGCCGTAAGCAATGTTGTGATCGCCTTTGGCGAAATACGTGTCATACAGGTATTTCATGCGTTCCGTTGCATGGGCAATGCTGTCCTTGTTCAGCGTACTGTCCAGCTTGGACAGGTAGCCGTCCACCTCGTAGTAGCCGTTGTTGTCCTGACGGCCCAGAATCTTCGTCTGTGCCCATGCCTTCAGCCGTCGGAACACGTCCCGCAGCGGGAACTGATCGGTGGTATACGTCTCAAAATCTGCAAAAAATTTGCCGCTCATCAGCGTTTCCACGGAAAATTCCGGCATCTGCGCCAGCGGACGCCGTTCGCTGTCCGATACTGCCGTCGGCTGCTTCAGCAAACAGGCGCCCGACAACACACCCAGCACGATCAGAAACGACAGCATAATTGTAAAATGCTTTTTTCGGTTTGTCATAGCAAGCTCCTTTCCCCGTCAGAAGCGGAAATACAGGAACGGATTGAAGGATCCGTCCACCAGATAGCCAGTGATGACCAACATCAGTGCCATCAGCAGCACCGGCTCCAGTACATTCATTATTTTCTCGCCCGCCGGGGTGCTCCGGATGCGGTGCACCGTCCATACAGGCAGCGGCGTCGCACCCACGATGGCCACCGCAAACAGCACCGCACTGCTCCGCAGCTGATACAGTGCCTCCGCACTGACCAGCGGGATGCCACCTGCACCAAACAGGCCGCCAATGTCGCCCCATGCCTGTGCCAGATCCACGGCATTGAACAGAATAAAGCTGATCATCACCGTAAACAGCACATACAGATGGCGCACCGCACCGGGCATTTTCCGGAGCCATTCATCCAGAAACAGCTTTTCCATCAGCAGAAATGCCGCAAAATACAAGCCCCACAGCACAAAGTTCCACGATGCGCCGTGCCACAGGCCGGTCAGCATCCACACCACCAGAATGTTCCGGAACCATTTTACCTTCGATACCCGATTGCCGCCCAGCGGAATATACACGTAATCCCGGAACCACGACCCCAGCGAAATGTGCCACCGTCGCCAGAATTCCGCAACGCTGGACGAAATGTAGGGGTAGTTGAAGTTCTCGGAAAAGCGGAAGCCAAACACCCGGCCCAGACCGATGGCCATATCCGAATAGCCGGAAAAGTCAAAGTAAATATGCAGCATAAAGGCAATCGCATACAGCCAGTAAAACAACACGCTGGGGTTTTCTGTACGGCGGAACACGTCGCACAGTTCACCCAGTTGGTTGGCGATCAGTACCTTTTTGCTCAGACCCAGCAGAAAACGGCTGATGCCCTCCGCAAAATTCTCCACAGAATGGGTGCGTGCCGACAAATCGTGCTCTACTTCGGTATAGCGCACGATCGGACCGGCGATCAGCTGCGGGAACAATGCTACATAGGTCGCCAGCCGCACAAAGCTCCGCTGCACCTCTGCCTCTCCGCGATAAACGTCTACCGTGTAGCTGAGGGTCTGGAACGTATAAAAGCTGATGCCGATGGGCAGCGCGATTTTCAGCACCGGCAGCCCCAATCCGGTCACACTATTGAGGATGTCCACCGCAAAGCCTGCATATTTGAACCATCCCAGCAGAGCGATGCTGGTAACCACGGAGGAAATCAGAAAGGCTTTCGCCTGCGGACGTCCCCGGTAGCGGTGGATCAGCAGACCGTGTACATACGCCGACAGTGACGATCCCAGCATCAGCAGGACGTACACCGGCTCACCGTAAAAGTAGAAAAACAGGCTGACCAGCAGCAGAACCATATTCCGCCATGCTTTCGGCACGATGAAATACAGCAGCAGAACCACCGGTAAAAAATAATACAAAAACGGGATGCTGGAAAACAGCATGGGCTCCGCTCCTTTCATTACATATAAAAAGATCTGCGGTAAAACGGCCTTGCACCGCCGCTTTGCCGCAGACCCTGCATCTGGTCCGGTAAATTACTGCGCCTTGTTGAGGAACGTATTCACCATGGCATCTTCATCTGCAAATTCCCCGGTGATGGCCATATACAGCACGCAGTCACCGTTTGCGACCACTTTCACATAATCCGGCGGTGCGGCACATACCCACTGGGCATCTGCGGCGCGCTTTTCCAGATCAGCCACGAAAGCCGCCATGTTGGTACCGGCCTTCGTCCGGATCACTGCCACTTCAAACCGCTGGGAGGAGATCATCGGCATATACAGGGCGATTTCCTCAAACTCCAACTCACCCAGCGACAGGGCATTGAGGTAGAAGTCCTTACCGTCCACTACCTCAGCCATGATCTGCGTGTCGGAATTCTTTGCAATTTCCTGCATGATGTCCTGCGTGCTCTTACCGTCCCAGTGGCCGGTGATCTGGGAACTAGCACCGCCGTTCTCCCCGGTCTTGCTGCAGGCAGTCACGGAAATCATCATCAGAAGAACCATCAGCAGACTAAGCATTTTTTTCATTGTAGTTACCCCTTTCGGTATCGTTTGGTTTGCTTTTCAGTCCTCGGCTATTATAGCAAGTACTTCTGCCAAAAGTGTGGACAGCCTGTGAATATTTTATGCCCGCACACTGAACAAATGTTGGAAATTCTGCAAACGGTTTCCTCTCCCGGTCATTTCTCACTTCATCACATCAAAGCGGCGAAAAAATACTGCACTTTTTATAAAAAAATGCTTTACACGCTCACACAAAGTGTGCTATTATGTGTATTCAAGTAACTTTCTGGAGGTTTACACATGAGCAATCAAACCCTGCAAATTCTG
>JAFTRF010000080.1 GCA_017462405.1 Clostridia bacterium
AAGGAAAGGATGACGTATACATGACCGCAACAAGAAAAAACAATGAAGCGGCCCGCGGCAGCGCATCGCCGACCGGACGCTCCGGCGCAATGCGCCGCCGCCGCCGCCGCCGCAGAATCCGCATCGGCCTGATCGTGATGGTACTGATGGCCTGTATGATTTTTGCCGTCCTGTCACTGACGGTGCTGTTCAGGGTGGAGCAATTTACCTCTGCCGGCTATTTGTCCATGTATACGGCAGAAGAAATAAATGAAGCGGCATATATGCCGCTGGATGTCAATCTGTTTTTCTCGGACACGGAAGCGGCGGAACAGCGCATCGAGGAAAAACTGCCTTACATCGAGGAGGCAACTGTCCGCCGCAAACTGCCCAACCGGATTCATATGGAGGTCCGGCTGGCGAAACCGGAATATATTCTGGAGAACAACGGACTGCATTATTACATCTCTCAGCAGGGAAAAGTGCTTGGTGCGGCGGAATCCGAAACGGATGGCCTGCGGATCACCAATGTGCAGGCATCGTCGTTGGTACCCGGCCATCCGGCTCAGTTCATCCGCGGAGAAACGGCGGAAATTATCCGCAATCTGCTGGATGCGCTGAAGCAGGAGTCCATGTTTACACAGGTGTTGGAAATTGACCTGACGGATCTGTACGGCATCGAACTGCAGTACGGCGACCTGTACCGGATCCGGATCGGCACCTATGCCAATCTGAGCAAGAAGCTGGCCATGGCGCAGCACCTCATTGAAAATGAACTGGATCCTATGCAGGCTGGTACCATTGATGTATCCATCAACGAAAACGAAGCCATTTTTCGTCCGGACTACGACTTTGGCGGTACCATTCTTCCGCCGGAATCGGGAAATGTCCAGCCCCGGTGAAAAAATAAAAAAAATTTCCCGGAAAGTGTTGCACATCGGAAAAAAATATGTTACAGTATATTATGTGAATTTCTGTGTGGAATTGTTCCGAAGCCGGATAAAATATACGATTGGAGAGATTAAAAAATGCTTTTTGAAATTGCAGATGATCAGCAGGAGCAGGTTGTTCAGATAAAAGTCATCGGTGTCGGTGGCGGCGGCGGCAATGCCGTGAACCGCATGGTAGATACCAGCGTAAATAGTGCAGAGTTTATCGCCGTTAACACTGATAAGCAGGCGCTGAACCGTTCCCGTGCGACCCACAAGATCGTGATTGGTGACAAGATCACCCACGGCAAGGGCGCCGGTTCTTTCCCGGATGTGGGCCGCAAGGCTGCTGACGAGAGTCAGGATGAGATCGTGGCCATTCTGAAGGGTACCGACATGGTGTTCATCACCGCAGGTATGGGCGGCGGTACCGGTACCGGTGCAGCACCCGTGCTGGCCCGTCTGGCCAAGGAAATGGGCATCCTGACCGTTGGTATCGTAACCAAGCCCTTCGCTTTCGAGGGTAAGCGCCGTATGGCACAGGCGGAAGCCGGCATTGCCGAGCTTCGCCAGTACGTAGACTCGCTGGTTGTCATCCCCAACGAGCGCCTGAAGTATGCAAGCGCAGAGAAGATCACGCTGGCCAATGCGTTTTCCGCAGCGGACGACGTGCTTCGTCAGGGTGTGCAGAGCATCGCCGACCTGATTCTGGCCGACGGCTTCATCAACCTGGACTTCGCCGATATTACCGCTGTCATGAAGGATGCCGGCTACGCACACATGGGCGTTGGCCGCGCTACCGGTAAGGACAAGGCTTCCGTCGCAGCAAAGGCGGCTGTTTCCAGCCCCCTGCTGGAGACTTCCATCTCCGGCGCCCGCGGCGTTATCATCAACATCACCGTTGCACCGGATGTGGATCTGGGCGAAGTGGAAGAAGCTTCCAATATGATTTCCGCCGCTGCCAACGAGGATGCAAACATCATCTGGGGTGCCGCATTTGACGAAAACCTTGAGGATGAGATGGTTGTGACCGTGATCGCAACCGGTTTTGACACCAAGAATGAGCAACCCGTAGTCAAGCCCGCCACCGATACCAAGACGGCTCCGGCAGCGCCCAAGACGCCGACCGTTACCGTTGTGAAGGAAGTGCCGGCAAAGACCCCGACCATGGCAGCTCCGGCGGCACCTGCAGCTCCCGCACCTGCACCCGCACCCGCTGCAAGCTCGGTGGATATCCTGAATGACAAGGATTTCGCTGCCATCATGGAAATCTTCCGTAAGGACCGCAACTGATTACTGAAACAGTATAACCCCGTCGGACAAAAGATTTCGTTGTCCGACGGGATTTTTTTGCCGGGAACACTTTACAGATTCCGTTGTTTATTGTACAATAGATACAGAATCTACCGGCAACGACCTGCCGGGCAAACGGGAGGACAGTTATGGAACCGAAATATAAAAGAGTACTGCTGAAGCTCAGCGGTGAGGCATTGGCCGGTGCACAGAAGCACGGTCTGGAATTTGACACCGTGACCACCATCTGCAAGGAAATCAAAGCCTGCGCAGATCTGGGTGTGCAGGTGGCAATTGTGGTCGGAGGCGGCAACTTCTGGCGCGGCCGTTCTTCCGGCAAGATGAACCGGAGCCGTGCAGACCATATGGGTATGCTGGCTACGGTCATCAATGCACTGGGCGTGGCGGATACGCTGGAACAGCTGGGCGCAGATGTGCGCGTACAGACGGCCATCCCCATGCAGCAGATTGCTGAGGTCTTTACGGCCCGTACGGCAGTGGAGCATCTGGAAAATGGACGCATTGTCGTTTTCGGCTGCGGCTCCGGCAATCCCTTCTTTTCCACCGATACGGCTGCTTCGCTCCGCGCACTGGAAGTGGAGGCCGACATCATCCTGAAAGCTACGATGGTAGACGGTGTTTATGACAGTGACCCCAAGAAGAATCCCAATGCCAAGAAATTCGACACCCTGTCTTTTGACGAGGTGCTCAGTCGTCAGCTGGCTGTTATGGACAGTACGGCGGCGGCTATGTGCAACGACAATCATATGCCCATTCTGGTATTCAGTCTGGATGATCCCCACAACATCGTGCGTGCCGTCTGCGGTGAGCAGATCGGTACGGTCGTTGGTTGACGGGTGAGAGCCGGCAGAATGTCCACAGAATCATAGAATATTACAAGTCCGAAAGGAATGGTGTTTTTCCATGAAACAGGTTATTTCCAATGCAGATCAGAAAATGAACAAGATCATCAACGCGCTGACCAAGGAGTATGCCTCCGTCCGTGCCGGTCGTGCCAACCCCGCCGTACTGGACAAGATCACCGTCAGCTATTGGGGCGCTGACACGCCCATCAATCAGCTGGCCGCCGTGTCCGTGACCGAGGCCCGCACCCTGACCATCCAGCCGTGGGACGGCTCGCTGTGCCGCCCGATCGAGAAGGCTATTCAGGCTTCTGACATCGGCATCAATCCCCAGAGCGATGGCCGTACCATCCGCCTGACCTTCCCGCCGCTGACCGAGGAGCGCCGCCGCCTGCTGACCAAGGACATCTCTAAGATGGCTGAGGAAAGCAAGGTCGCCATCCGTTCCATCCGCCGCGATGCCATGGATAAGATCAAGGCCCTGAAGAAGAGCAACAGCATCACCGAGGACGATCAGAAGAACGGTGAAAAGAACCTGCAGGACATCACCGATAAGAAGTGCAAGGAAATCGATTCCATCTGCGCGGCAAAAGTAAAAGAAATCATGAGCATCTAAGCAATTAAGCCGGGTGCCGGCAACGGGAGGACCGGGCTGTAGCAGATACAGTCAAGGTTCTCCCGTTGTGCATATCGGGCGGACGGAGAAAGGAGTACATTCCGATGAAATTCGATCTCAGACAACTCTTTCGCAAAAAGCAGGTGCAGGAACCCGTTCAGGTAAAAGCCATGCCGCAGCATATTGCGGTGATCATGGACGGCAACGGGCGTTGGGCCAAGCAGCGTGGGCTGCCCCGCACGATGGGACACAAACACGGTGCCGCCAATTTCAAGCGGATCGCCCGCTACGCGGCATCCATCGGTGTGCGCTATTTTACGGTGTATGCATTTTCTACCGAAAACTGGCGCCGGCCGGCCGAGGAGGTCAACGCATTGATTGATCTGTTCATTCAGTATCTGGTGGAAGCCGAGCGCGATTTTTCCGAGGAAAATATGCGTGTGCGCTTTCTGGGCGATGTGGCAGCTTTCCCGGAAAAGCTGCAGGACCTCATCCGGACCATTGAAGCCAAATCTGCCGACCGTGACGGCATGACGCTGGGCATCTGCCTCAATTACGGCGGCCGCCCGGAAATTACCCATGCAGCCCGCAAACTGGCCGAACAGGTCAAAGCCGGTGCGCTGGAACCGGAGCAGATTACGGAGGAAATGATTTCCGCACACCTGTACTGCCCCGATATTCCCGACCCCGATCTGATCATCCGACCCAGCGGCGAACTCCGGCTGTCCAATTTCCTGCTGTGGCAGGCAGCATACTCGGAATTTGTATTCATGAATGTACTGTGGCCGGACTTCTCGCCGGAAAATCTGGAGGAAGCCATCGACCAATATACCGGCCGCAACCGTCGTTTCGGCGGGGTATGACGGCAACAGAGAAAGGATCGTTGTTATGAAAATTCGAGTCATTTCCAGTCTGGTTGCCGGTGCAATGTTGATCGGTGCCTTGATTATCAGTCAGTTTTTTTCGGCTATGCTGCATATTATAGCGTCCGTTGTTTCAGCGGTGGCTGCTTATGAGGCCGCAGGGGCGACTGGCGCCCGTGTGTCGAAAAGTATTACCGCCGTATCCGTTGTGACGGCAGCAGTGGCGCCTTTCACCATGCTCGCTGCGGAACCGGTACTGGCGGTCAAAACGCTGGTATGCGTGTACGCACTGCTTGTATTTGCGCTGGAACTGCGCAAACACAAGGATATTCCGATGCCTAATCTGATGGTAACGGTACTGCTGACTCTGTTGGTTCCTGCTTCGTTGAGCCATATGGTGACGGTGTGGATGCTGGGCGGCAAGGCCCACGGGATCTTCCTGATCGTTATGATGCTGCTGGCGGCATGGAGTTCTGACACCGGTGCCTACTTTGCCGGTGTGAATCTGGGCAAGCACAAGCTGTGTCCGGTCATCAGCCCCAAGAAAACGGTCGAAGGCTTCATCGGCGGCATTCTGAGCTGTGTTGCCATTCTGGAGATCGTTGCATTTGTATACGGCTGGCTGATCGCCCCGGAGGTAAAACTGTCTTACACTTCCATTGCAGTGACCGCAGCGGTCTGCTCGGTGATTTCCGTGCTGGGTGATCTGACGTTCTCGTTGCTGAAGCGTCATGTGGGCATCAAGGACTATGGTACCATCATGCCCGGCCACGGCGGCGTACTGGATCGCTTTGACAGCGTGATTTTTGTGGCACCGGTCTTTACGCTGATTATCACTTATTTTCCCATTCTTTATGTATGAACCGCCATTTCGCGCGTAAAATGAAAACATCGGTATTGACCAGAGAGGAAAGAATTGTATGAAACCGTCTTTGATTTTGCTGGGTTCCACCGGTTCCATCGGTACACAGGCTTTGGATGTGGCGCGCAAACACGGCTTTCCGGTGCGCGCACTGACTGCGGCGAAAAACAGCCGCATCATGGAAGATCAGATCCGGGAATTCCGTCCGGCGGTGGCCGCACTGTCCGATGAAGCTGCGGCGGCCGACCTGCGGGCGCGTGTTGCAGACCTGCCGGTCAAGGTTCTGTCCGGTGAAGAGGGCATTCTGGAGGCGGCGGCGCTGGAAAGCGATATCGCACTGAATGCCATCGTCGGCATCGCCGGCCTGCGCCCGACCATGACCGCCATTGAAACCGGCCATACCATCGCATTGGCCAACAAGGAAACGCTGGTGACCGGCGGTGCGCTGGTCACGAAGGCGGCAAAAGAAAAGGGTGTCAAAATCCTGCCGGTAGACAGTGAACACAGTGCCGTGTTCCAGTGCCTGCAGGCGCAGCCCACCAACCGCGCCCTGCGGAAGATCATCCTGACCGCTTCCGGCGGCCCGTTCTTCGGCAAGACGGCGGCCGACCTGGCGCAGATCACCCCCGCGCAGGCGCTGAAGCATCCCAACTGGAGCATGGGCGCCAAAATCACCATCGACAGCGCAACCATGATGAACAAAGGCCTGGAGGTCATGGAGGCGTCGTGGCTGTTTGACCTGCCGGAAGACAAAATCGATGTAGTCGTTCACCGTGAAAGCATCATTCATTCTATGGTTGAATTTGACGACTATGCAGTGCTGGCACAGCTGGGTGTACCGGATATGAAAATCCCGATCCAGTATGCCATCACCTATCCCGAACGGTACGAGTGCCCCACCCGTCCGCTGAAGCTCAGTGAGTACGGCACGTTGACGTTCTTTGAGCCGGACAACGAAACCTTCAAGGGCCTGCCCATCTGCCGGGAGGCGCTGCGCCGTGGCGGTCTGAGTGCGACGGCGGTCAACGGTGCCAACGAAGAGGCAGTGGCAATGTTCCTTGCCGGGAAGATCTCCTTCCCGCAGATCACACAGCTGGTGCAGGAGGCCATGGACCGCCAGCCTGCGGCCCCGGCTGACAGTATTGAGCATATTTTGGAAGCAGACCGCGCCGCGCGGGCCTTTGTGCGTGCGGCCGTTGCGAAAGGAGCGACCAGCGGTACATGAACACCGCAGTAACCATTCTTCTGACCGTCTTGCTGTTTGGCATTCTGATTTTTCTGCACGAATTCGGTCATTTTTTCACGGCCAAATTGTTTGGCATCCGGGTCAATGAATTTGCACTGGGCATGGGCCCGAAACTGTTCTCCTTCACACGGGGAGAGACGGAATATTCCTTGCGGCCGTTTCCCATCGGCGGCTATTGCGCAATGGAGGGCGAGGACGAGGAAAGCGATGATCCGAAATCCTTTGGCGCGCAGAAAGCATGGAAACGGATCATCGTAGTGGTGGCCGGCGCGGTGATGAACCTGCTGCTGGGTCTGCTGCTGCTGGCATTTCTGCTGGTGCAGAAAGAGCAATACCTTTCCAACACGATTACCGGCATCGGTGACGCGGTGGTTTCGGAGGAGGCACTGCTGCCCGGCGACACCATTACCGCCGTCAATGGCTACAAGGTACTGTGCGATTACGATTTCAACTACGCCATGAGCCGCTACGGCGGTGGTGCAATGACCTTCACGGTCGAACGTAACGGGGAAAAGGTCACTGTCGAAAATGTGACCATCGACACTGAAAAAATCACCGGCAAGGACAACGGCTTCGTGTTTTACGTCAAGCCCATTCCCCGGACGTTTGTATCGGTGCTGGATCAGACGTGGCGCTATGCCGTATCCATTGCCCGTGTGGTGTGGGGCGGTCTGATCGACCTGATTACCGGAAACGTCGGACTCGATGCCATGTCCGGCCCCATCGGAACGGCGGAGATCATCGGTGCGGCGGCGCAGTCCGGTACGACCTTCATGGAGTCGCTGAACAATCTGCTGTGGATCATGGCACTGCTGACGATCAATCTGGGGATCTTCAACCTGCTGCCGGTCCCCGCACTGGACGGCGGTCGTCTGCTGTTTTTAGTGTATGAGGCCATTTTCCGCAAGCCGGTCCCCGCAAAGTACGAAGGTGTAGTGCACATGATCGGATTTGTCCTGCTGATGGGACTGATGGTGGTCGTGGCATTCAATGACATTGTAAAGCTGTTTGCATAAGTTTGAAAGGCGGTATGGATTATGGAACGCAGAAATACGGTAAAAGTAAAAGTGGGCAACATTGCCATCGGCGGAGATGCACCCATTACGGTGCAGTCCATGCTGAACATCCCCTCGACGGACATTGAAGGCAGCGTCCGTCAGGCCAAGGCGTTGGAACAGGCCGGGTGCGAAATCATCCGTGCGGCGGTGCCGGACCGTGATTCGGTGAAGCTGATCGAGGCGCTGAAGAAAGAAGTTTCTGTGCCGATCGTGGCAGATATCCATTTCGACTATAAAATTGCGCTGGATTGCGTGGCGGCCGGTGTGGATAAAATCCGCATCAATCCCGGCAACATCGGTGACGAGAGCCGCGTCAAGGCGGTAGCCGATGCCTGCCGTCAGCACAACATTCCGATCCGCATCGGTGTGAACACCGGTTCGCTGGAAAAGAGCATTCTGGCTAAGTACGGCCATCCCTGTCCCGAAGCATTGTGTGACAGCGCACTGTATCACGCATCGCTGCTGGAAAAGTACGATTTTGACCAGATCGTTCTGTCGCTGAAGGCCTCCACCGTGGATATGATGGTGCAGTCCTACGAGCTGGCGGCACAGCGGTGCAATTATCCCCTGCATCTGGGTGTGACCGAAGCCGGTACCGCCCGCATGGGCCTCATCAAATCGGCGGCGGGCATCGGTTCGCTGCTGCTGCACGGCATCGGCGACACCATCCGCATTTCGCTGACGGCCGACCCGGTGGAAGAAGTGGCGGCAGGCATTGACCTGCTGCGGGCCATCGGTCTGCAGAAAAACGGCATTACATTTGTGTCCTGCCCGACCTGTGGCCGTACCCGGATCGATCTGATCGGGCTGGCGAATGAGGCCGAGCGCCGTCTGGCCGGATGCACCAAGAACCTGCGCGTCGCCGTTATGGGCTGCATCGTCAACGGCCCCGGCGAAGCACGGGAAGCCGATGTAGGCATTGCCGGCGGTGTCGGCTGCGGTCTGGTTTTCCGCAAGGGCGAAATCATTCGCAAGGTACCGGAGGATCAGCTGATCGACGCGCTGATTGAAGAAATCGACAAAATCGAGGCATAAGCCCGATTGTTTTAAGGAGCGAGCTGTTTGGCCAAACGCAATATCATTGACTATTTACGCATTCTGGGTGCGTCGGCAGAAGAACTGGCGCATTTACCCGACGGCGAAATCCGGGGAATGCATCTGGATCGTGCGGAGCGGATGCTCCGCATGACCGTGGCATTTCAGGAGCCGGTGACGCCGCCGCAAATGCTGGAAATGCGGAAACTGCTGACCCCGCCGGCGCTGCAGCTACGGGGCGCAGTGATTGATCCGGTATATCCGCCGGAATTCTTTTCCGAGGCGTGCTTCCCGGAATTGATCGACGAATTAGCACTGCAGCACATCAGTATACATGGCTTGCTCAACGGGGCCGCCGCTCGGGTGGAGGGAGATCGCATGATCATCACTCTGGCCCACGGCGGCCATGCCGTTATTACGGCGTTGGGCATTGACAAAGAACTGGTCCGCCTGATTGCCCGGCGGTATCAGCGCCGGGTGGAAGTGGATTTTGACGGCCGCCTGAGCATTGAACCGGGTGACCCACGCTACAATGCAGAAAAAGAGAAAGAAACCACGGAAATGGTCCGTGAGCAGCACATCGAAAAGGTAAAGCAGCACGAAGCTGAGAAAAAGGTGGCAGCTTCCATCCGCAAGGAGGAGACGACGGTCATCTCGGTTCGTCCGGCGGATTTCCGTCCGCAGGTGCTGCTGTCCACGGCGACCCCGATTGCGGGCAAGCGCATCAATGCCCGACCGATGGCCATCGAGGACCTGAATGCCGAAGACAACGTAGTGACGGTGTGGGGCGATATCCTTTCCACGGAATCCAAGAATACCAAGGACGGCAAGCGCGTCATTCTGACCATCCGCATCACCGACTACACCAACTCCACGACGCTGAAGGCCATTCTGGAAAAGGAAAAGGCCAAGCCGCTGCTGGAACTGGGCAAAGGGCAGACGGTGCTGGTCAACGGTACGTATTCGTTCGATACTTTCGACAAGGAATATACCATCCGGGTCAAGGATGTCAATACCGTCAAAAAGCTGCAGGTGATGGACGATGCGCCGCAGAAGCGCGTGGAACTGCACCTGCACACCAATATGTCGGCGCTGGATGCGCTGACCCCGGCCGAGGATCTGGTGAACCGCGCATTTGAGTGGGGGCATCCAGCGGTGGCCATCACCGACCATGGTGTAGCACAGGCATTCCCGGAAGCCATGAACGCTGCCCATGCCATCAAGAAAAGCGGCGGCCACATCAAGGTGCTGTACGGCACCGAGGCCTATTTCGTCAATAACATGATTCCCATCGTATCCGACGCACCGGAACTGCCGCTGGACAGCGAATACATTGTATTCGATCTGGAAACGACCGGACTCAGCCCCAAGACCGAGCGGATCACCGAAATCGGTGCGGCCCGCATCCGGGGTGGCGCGGTGCAGGAGACGTTCAACACCTTTGTGGACCCCGAAAAGCCCATCCCAGCCAAAGTTACGGAACTGACCGGGATCACCGATGAGATGGTTGCCGGTGCGCCGAAAGAAGCAGATGCATTGGCGGCATTCTGGGCATTCTGCGGAGAGAACCCCATACTGGTCGCACACAATGCGGCCTTCGACCTGTCATTTATCCGGGCATCGATGAATCGTACCGGCGTGACAAAAACATTTTCCAGCATTGATACCTTGCTGCTGGCGCGGACGCTGTTGCCGGATCTGAAAAACTACAAGCAGGAAACCATCATCCGTGCGCTGAAGCTGCCGCCGTATCGGGCGCACCGGGCCTGCGATGATGCCAAAGCGCTGGCAGATGCCTTTTTGCTGCTTTTGCAGCGCGTCCGGGAGGACACCGGCGCCAAGCGTATTTCCGATCTGAATACTACGCTGGCCGGATCGGATCCCCGGAAGATTCCGGCGTATCACCAGATCATTCTGGTGAAAAATGCAGTGGGTCTGAAAAATCTCTATCGTCTGATCTCCAAGGCGCATCTGGAATATTACTACAAAAAGCCTCGTATCCCCAAAACGGAACTGATGGAACTGCGTGAGGGACTGATCATCGGCTCGGCGTGCGAATCCGGCGAGTTGTTTCAGGCTGTTCTGGCGGAAAAACCGTGGGATGACCTGAAAGCCATTGCATCGTTTTATGATTTTCTGGAGATTCAGCCCATCGGCAACCACCAGGTCCTGCTTCGCAGCGGACAGGTGCAGTCCGAAGAGCAGCTGCGCGACCTGAACCGCACCATTGTCAAATTGGGACAGGAACTGAATATTCCCGTCGTGGCGACCTGCGATGTGCATTTTCTGGAACCCTACGATGCCAAGTACCGCGAAATCCTGCAGGCGGGGCAGGGATATACCGACGTGGAGCATCAGCCGCCGCTGTATTTCCGCACAACGGCGGAAATGCTGGAGGAATTTGCTTATCTGGGCAAAGACAAGGCGTTTGAAGTGGTCGTGACCAACCCCAACCGCATCGCAGACAGCATCGAAGAAGTCGAGCCGGTGCTGGATGGCTTCTATCCGCCGGAAATTCCCGGCTCGGACGAAGACCTGCAGCGGATCACGTGGGAACGCGCCAAGCAGGTGTACGGCGACCCGCTGCCGGAACTGGTCAAAGCGCGGCTGGACAAGGAATTGACCTCCATCGTCAGCAACGGTTACTCGGTGCTGTACATGACGGCGCAGAAGCTGGTGGCGGACTCCAACGCCCATGGCTATGAGGTCGGCTCCCGTGGTTCGGTCGGCTCGTCCTTTGTAGCAACCATGGCAGGCATTTCGGAAGTCAATCCGCTGGCGCCGCATTACGTCTGCCCGAAGTGCTGCTACAGCGAATTCATCACCGACGGCAGTGTGGGCTCCGGCTACGACCTGCCGGAAAAGGATTGCCCCGATTGCGGGACACCGCTGACTCGCGAAGGCCACGAGATCCCCTTTGAGACGTTTCTGGGCTTCGGCGGCGATAAGGTGCCGGATATCGACCTGAACTTCTCAGGTGAATATCAGTCGCAGGCGCACAAGTATACGGAAGTGCTGTTTGGCAGCTCCAATGTGTTCAAGGCTGGTACCATCGCCAAGATTGCCGACAAAACGGCCGAGACTTTCGTAAAGAAATACGCGGCGGAGCGCTCGCTGACGCTCAACGAAGCGGAGATCCAGCGGTTGGCCATCGGCTTCACCGGGGTCAAGCGCACCACCGGCCAGCATCCCGGCGGTATGATCGTTGTGCCGCGCTACAAAGACATTTACGACTTTACGCCCATCCAGAACCCGGCGGATGCGACGGAATCCGACACCATCACGACCCATTTTGACTTCCATTCCATTCACGATAATATCTGTAAGCTGGACATTCTGGGCCATGATGTGCCCACTACTTACAAGTATCTGGAGGAAAACACCGGCATCCCGGTCATGGAGGTGTCCATGAGCGACCCGGCGGTCATGAGTCTGTTTACCTCACCGGAGGCGCTGGGTGTCACGGAGGAGGACATTGATTGCAACACCGGTACGCTGTCGCTGCCGGAGGTAGGTACCAACTTCGTCCGCAAAATGCTGATCGACTGTGCCCCACAGACCTTCTCCGACCTGCTGCAGATTTCCGGTCTGTCGCACGGCACCGACGTGTGGGCCGGCAATGCGCAGGACCTGATTGCCAACGGCACCTGCACCATTGCCGACGTGATCGGTACCCGTGACTCCATCATGACGTACCTGATCCACAAGGGGCTGGAGCCGAAGATGGCGTTCAAGATCATGGAAATCGTGCGTAAGGGCAAGGCAACCAAGCTGCTGACCGAGGAACACATTACCGCCATGAAGGAACACGACGTGCCTCAGTGGTACATTGATTCCTGCATGAAGATCAAATATATGTTCCCCAAGGCCCACGCGGCAGCGTACATGATTTCGACCTTGCGGCTGGGCTGGTACAAGGTGCATTATCCGGAAGCTTATTATGCGGCCTATTTCAGTGCACGCGGTGAAGGCTTTGACGCCGCCACAGCCATCAAAGGCATTGACGCAGTACGGAACAAAATGGCCGAAATCAAGCGCAAGGGCTTTGATGCTACCGCAAAAGAAAAGCAGACGCTGCCGTTCTATCAGGTGACTTGCGAAATGCTGGCCCGCGGCATTCAGGTGCTGCCGGTGGACCTGTACAAGTCGGATGCCAAGCGCTACCTGCTGGAGGATGGCAAGATCCGTCTGCCGTTTGGTTCGCTGGACGGCGTCGGAGGCAGTGCCGCCGACAGCCTGCAGGAGGCTCGTGCAGCAGGACCTTACATTTCCGTGGAAGATTTGCGGAATCGTGCGCGGATCTCCAAATCGGTCATTGAGACGCTGCGGTCGGTCGGAGCATTGAATGACCTGCCTGAAACGAGCCAGACCAGCCTGTTTGATGGAATTTAATAAATTCTTAACAAAAAGCCCTTGTCTCTTCCGTTGTTTTCTGTTATGATATATGATATATGAGATATGCCATGATGTGCATTGTGGTATGCACGAGCAGCGGAGGGGTACAATACTCCGGCCCGCGGCGCAATCCGCACAGGGGGAAAAACGATGACGACACAGGAAAAGAGCAAAGCACCGTGGCTGCAGACCATCGGCCACTGGGCGGTCAGCGCATGGAATATGCTGGTCCGGGTAGTCAAAAAGATGCTGCGAGGAATCCGGCGTTGGTGGAAGCTGGGCGACGGCTATCAGCAAAAAGGCCGTGGCTGGGCGGTATCCGGCTTTATTTTCAGCTTACTGAATCTGTTGCTGCTGGGCTGTGTGCCGCCGCTGAGTTATCTGGCCGTTGTATGCGGTGTGATCGCCATCTGCAAGCACAACCGGGCGCTGATTTCGGTACTGAGCATCGTACTGGGCGTAGCGGGGATCTGGCTGTCCGGTGAGTTGTATCAGTTGGTGCACATGTATGCAGCCAATCCGGAACAAATCGCCGTTTTTCTGAATGAATTGCTGGGATAAGGCGAAAACTTTTGCAAAATTTCATTTTTCGCCGTTCACGGGCTTGCACCGGGACGAAAAGTGTGCTACAATGACATGCGAATGAATTTTTTGGAGGTCGAAAATCCATGTCCGGACATTCCAAATGGAATAATATTAAACGTAAAAAAGAGAAGACCGACGGCGCCCGCGCCAAGATCTTCACCAAGATCGGCCGCGAACTGGCGGTAGCTGTACGCGAAGGCGGTAGCGCGGATCCCAATGCCAACTCCAAGCTGAAGGATTGCATTGCCAAGGCCAAGGCCAACAATGTGCCCAACGAAAATATCGAGCGCATCATCAAGAAGGCTTCCGGCGAATCCGGCGGTGCACAGTACGAATCCATCGTATACGAGGGCTACGGCCCCTGCGGTATTGCCGTCATCGTGGAGGCACTGACCGATAACCGTAACCGTACCGCAGGTGATGTGCGCCACTACTTCGACAAGTACGGCGGCAATCTGGGCACCAATGGCTGCGTGTCCTTTATGTTTGAGCGCAAGGGCCAGATCGTGATTGAGCGCGAAGGCCTGGACGAAGACGTCGTGATGGAGGATGCACTGGAGGCCGGCGCTGCCGACTTCGAGGCCGATGACGATGTATTCGAGATCACCACCGACCCCGATGATCTGGGTATGGTGCGTGATGCACTGACCGAGAAGGGTTATACCTTCATCTCTGCCGATGTGGCTGAGATTCCCTCCAGCACCGTGGACCTCACCGACGAAGAAGCCGTGGAGAAGATGACCAAGCTGCTGGATATGCTGGAAGACAACGACGACGTGCAGCAGGTGTACCACAACTGGAATATGCCTGACGAGGACGACGAGGATTGATTTTCCGCGCCATAAGCGAATAAAAAACGCCGGAGCAGAGCGCTCCGGCATTTTTTATGTGGTGTTTCAGACAAAAAGAAAACCGGAACTGCCTCAAGCAATTCCGGTTTGTTCTGGTGGACGTTAACGGACTCGAACCGCTGACCCTTTGCACGTCAAGCAAATGCTCTACCAGCTGAGCTAAACGTCCGTCTCAATCGAACATGACAGATTATAGCACAGCATTATTGGTTTGTCAATAGGTTTTTGCAAAAAAATCAGAAAATTTTTCGGGAATTTTTCTTCACGCGAAAACATCCGGAAGAATGCCGTTTTCCCGGAAATCGTGAATGACATCCGCGATGTGCGGGGGAAATACGGCGTGTTCCGTCAGAAACCGGAACAACTGCCGGGCAGCCGCCGCATTCCCGGTCACAGCGGGATGGTGACAGGTTCCCGCAGATCTGCCCCGGCACTCTACGGTGCAGGCAATGCCGAACAGCGGACATCGGGACGGATCGGCCGGATCGGTGCGCAGGAGGGTGTATGTCAGGCGGAAAGCCTCATACGACACGGTTTCGTTTTGCAGGACAACAGAATTTTCAGTCATGACGTGATTCCTCTTTCGTGATTTATTTTCACACTATTATACCGGAAGAAACGACGGATGTATATACCACCTTGGTTTACAATTCCCGTGGAATCCCATGAAAAACGCACTTTTTCCCACGGAATCCCACGGGGTGTGGATGCGCTGGCAAACGGAAGAACAGCCGTATTCTTCCAAAGCTTGACTTCCTGTGGATTCGGCGGTACAATAAGGTCAATACAGCCGATGCAGGAGGAATCCCCATGAAACAAAGTCCATTGAATGAAGAAGCTATTCGACATCATCTGCCGCCGGAACTCAGCGCGTTGCCGGTGCTGGTTTTTCCGGAACTGGCTTCGACCAACGATACTGCCCGTGAACTGGCACGACAGGGCGCACCGGACGGGCTGGTCGTTATCGCAGACCATCAGACCGGCGGCCGTGGCCGCCGGGGACGGAGTTTTTTTTCGCCGCCGGGGGTGGGGCTGTATCTGACCATGATCTTCCGCACCACGCTGCCTGCAGAACAGGCGGTGCAGATCACCACGCTGGCATCGCTGGCGGCGGCACGGGCCATGGACGAAGCCGCGGGTACCTGCACACAAATCAAATGGATCAACGATATTTACCTGAACGGCCACAAGCTGTGCGGGATTCTGGCAGATGGTGCCCCTAACGGAAACGGCGGCTTTGACTACATGGTGGTGGGCATCGGCATCAACGTCAATACGCCGGCAGACGCCTTTCCGCCCGAACTGCGGGCGAGCGCCGGCTCGCTGTACAGCGAAACGGGGCGTATGACCGACCGGAACCGGTTGGCAGCACTGCTGATTGCACACCTGCTCCGTTGCCGGGATGGGCTGACACAGAACCTGCCGCAGCACATGGCGGAATACCGCCGACGGTCCTGCGTACTGGGCGAAAAAATCCGGGTATACGGCGGCGGCTGTGACGGCGCACCGGGAACAGCGGTGGACATCGATGACAACGGACATCTGCTGGTGCAGATGGACACTGGCGAATACCGCTCGCTCAATTCCGGTGAGATCACCATCCGGATTACTGCATAAAATTTCAGAAAATTACAAAAAATCCTCATCAGCCCCTTGACAACCGTCCGGGGGCTGTGTTACGCTATAACTGTACTAATAGTCATAGTACAGTTATACGCAAAAATATAATAAAGGAGGCGATACCATGTTCCAGATCCAACCCTATTCACCGGTGCCGGTTTACGAGCAAATCGTCAGCCAGACCGAACGGTTGGTGCTCAGCGGGGTGCTGAAGGCAGGGGATCAGATGCCTTCGGTACGGAGCTTGTCCATTCGCCTGTCGGTAAACCCGAACACCATCCAGAAAGCCTACAACGAACTGGATGCCCGCGGCGTGTTGTGCGCCGTACCGGGCAAAGGCTGCTTTGTGGCGGTCAACGCGGGGGAACGGCTGACCGAACTGTGCCGTGGCAAGCTGACGGAGCTGCGATCATTGGCGGACGTGCTGGCGCTGGCAGGCATCCCCAAAGAAGAACTGATCCAATGTATTGAATCTGCATATGAAAAGAGGTAATGTATATGATCCAAGCTGAAATGCTGACCAAAAAATTTGATCGTTTTGTTGCGCTGGACCGGATCAGCTGCACCATTCCGAAGGGCTGTATTTACGGTATGGTAGGTTCCAACGGTGCGGGCAAATCTACCTTCCTGCGGCTGCTCAGTGGCATTTACCAGCCGGATAGCGGTAAGGCGCTGGTGGACGGGATGGAGGTATATGAAAATCCCGAAGCCAAGGCACGTATTGCCTTTGTGCCGGATGACTTGTATTTTTTGCCGAACAGTTCCATGAACCGCATGGCGCAGCTGTACCGGGCAATATACAAAAACTTTGATATGGAGCGATTTGCGTTTCTGACGCAGGCGTTCCGTCTGAATCCCAAGGCCAACATCCAGACCTTTTCCAAAGGCATGAAGCGGCAGGCGGCCATCATTCTGGCATTGTCATCCCGCCCGGATTATTATTTCTTCGATGAGACGTTTGACGGACTGGATCCGGTGATGCGTGGGCTGGTGAAAAGTCTGATTTGCGAGGATGTGGCGGAACGGCAGGTGACGGCGATCCTGACGTCGCACTCTCTGCGTGAACTGGAGGACACCTGCGACCAGCTGGCACTGCTGCACAAGGGCGGTCTGGTGTTCGAAAGCGACATTCAGCGGCTGAAAACATCGTTGTTCAAAGTGCAGATCGCTTTTTCGGACGAATACGACAAATCCCGCTTCGAGAACATTGAACTGGTGCATTTTACTAAGCACGGCTCGGTGGCCAACATGATTGTACGGGGAGATCGGGACGATACCATTGCAAAGCTGCGGGCGATGCAGCCCATCCTGATGGATTTGCTGCCGCTGACGCTGGAGGAAGTCTTTACGTGGGAGATGCAAGCACGGGGGTATTCCTTTGAAAATGTGGTGGATGAACTGCAGCAGAAAGGGGAGCAGAAGTCATGAAAAAATATTTCAATTTCAACCTCTATAAAGAATCCCTGCGGCAGCAGCGGCTGATCGGTTGGATGAGCTTTCTGATTCTGGCGCTGGAGTCCTTCATCGTGCCGGTGGGCTATGTGATGGTCGGCTCGTTCACCAACCGCGAAATCGTGAATGAAAATACCATCGGCATTCATCCGCTGATGCTGGGGCTGTTCGTGGTGGCACCGATGATGGTGATGTCGCAGTTCGGTTTTCTCAATCACCGCAAGGCCTGTGACTTTTACCATGCCATCCCGCACCGGAGGCTGACGATGTTTATCAGTATGATGGCGGCCGTACTGACATGGTGCGTATTCCTGATCGTCAGTGGATACGGCATGGGCTTCCTTTGCCGGTGGATGATGAGCGGAATGATTCAGTTCCGTTGTGCATGGACCCAACTGCTCAAGTTTGTGGTCACGCTGCTTGCAGGTTGCTTCTATATGGCCGGACTGGCCGGGCTGGCGATGAGTCTGACCGGTACGCCGTTTACCAATACGCTGGCGTTCTTCCTTATTGGTCTGGCACCGCGTATCATTATCAGCATTATTTCCGGTATCACGGTCGATTCGCTGCCGTTCCTCGTTGCGGATGCAGACAATATTCTGACCAACTGGGGCTACAACATCCCCTTCGGGTGGATATCGTATTTGTTCACTGGTACCCGCGCCGCGCAGCTCTGGATGAGCTGGGCCTCCATCGCATTCACGACCGCGGCCGGTCTGGTGTATATGGTACTGGGCGGCTGGGCGTTCCATTGCCGCAACAGTGAAAGTGCCGGCCGTTCGGCGGTATCTCCGCTGATGCAGACCGTGTTCCGCATGGTACTCCCGCTGGGCATCAGCCTGCCGGTCACTACCGCGCTGGTCATTGAACACTGCGCAGGTTATGGTACGGGTTCGGATGTGCTGTTCATCTACCTGACGCTGTATGTCATCGCCGTAGTGGCGTATCTGCTGTATGAGTTGACGACCACCAAGCAGTGGCGGGCTGTGGGGCGCTCCATGCCCGGTCTGCTGGTTTTGCTGGCATTGAACATCGCCACGGTACTGGGCGTCAACGGCTGGTACAACTATCAGACCGGATTTTTGCCGTCGGCGGGCGAAATTAAAAAGGTGGAATACCTCGAACAGTCGTCGGCAACAACGTTTCTGGAAGAACACATGGTCGGCATGGAACTGACTGACCGCGCTCTCTGCAATGAAATCGCCGCAGAAATCACGGCGCAGACGCAGGCATGGCTGAAAGGTGCAAATTATTATTACGAATACGACAACAGTGGCGAAGAAATGCGTGATTACACCGATTGGTGCGTTTTCAAAGTGACCGACCACAAGGGGCGCACATGGGTCCGGAAAATCTGGATGAGCCATGCGCAGTTCGAGCAACTGGCAGAATGTGTCCGTCAGGATGCAGAGGTACAGCGTGTGCTGAAGGATATTTCCGGGGCAACCTATATGAACTTCTATGCAGATTGGGCCAATGCCTCCATTGATGAGACGAGCGGCGGCGAACAGCTGTACGCCATCCTGCAGCAGGAGATTCAGGATATGGATTTTGCCCGGTGGTACAGCCTGCTGACGAACAGCTATGAAAACGAGGACGGGCTGTCGATCCGGGTACACCTGAACTTCGGAACGGACTATTCAACGGACTATTCCCGGAATCTGTATGTATCGCTTCCGGCAGAGATGTTCCCTGCAACGTATCAGGCCTTTGTCGGCATGGTGACGGAAGGGGCCAGTCTGCGGCAGGAGGAACTGATGAAGGTACTCCGGGACCCGGCATGGGCGCTGTCCTATGTGGATATGAGCATCTATTACATGGAAGGCGGCCGCACGAAAGATGAAAATTACTATTATTACGAAGGCGAATACGATCTGCCGGCCATGCGCCAGCATCTGATTGATTGTCTGACTCCGGCCATGAACAGCACGGCGGAAAATGCCTGCATCCTGCGGCTGACGGTGGAAATGTACAGTGCCGACAGCAGCGAAGATATGGCCGCCGGTACCATAATCCGGGGCAAGGATCCCGCTGACAACGCCATCATAGAAGAGTATTATGGCGAAAGTGCCATCTTCTTCCTGACGAAGGAACAGTACAAGGAATTGTTCAGCAAATCGTTCCGACTGGAAACCACGCTGCAGTAATATCACGTTTCAGAAACGCATAAGACACCCCGTCACTCGTGGTCCAAAAACCGCAGGTGACGGGGTGTTTTTGCACAGGTAAAAGCGTGAAATAACATCACAATTTAGACGACCCTACGAAAAGGTGGTGATATTTCACAAATCAGCCGAAAATGCGTTGTATTTTCCCGGAAAAAGAGATAGAATAGATTACAACACACGCAATTGCGTGAACAAAGAGGAGAAAGCGGGAATCAATATGCGGCAGAAAATCGATAAAAAGGGCAGATTGTCTCTGCCTCGGGAAATGTGGGCGCAAATCGGTATGTTGGTCGGGGAAGAAGCAGAGGTGTTTGAGCAAAACGGTGGTATCGTCATCCGTCGTCGGATGCGTTGCCGCTATTGCGGCGGCACGGAGCGGCTGGATCCGGAGGAACGGGTGTGCCACGATTGCGCCCGGATGTACCGGCTGCATCTCCGACTGCGTGCGATGCAGGGATGAGCAGACATCGCTCCCGCAAGCGCAAGCGGATTTGTGCCTGCTGCACCGGAGTCAGCGCGTGCCATGGCACTCCATCGCCGTAAACCGAAACACAAAAAGCCATAAAAATCTCTCCTTTCATATGAGCCGCATATGCGGCAAGCCTGCTTCATAGCTATGAACGGGAGGGATGCAATATGACAAAAAAAGCCTGCGCCTACATCCGGGTATCGGACGAACGGCAGGACGAATATTCTCCGGACAGCCAGCGCAAGCGTATCATCGCCTTTGCGCAGCAGCACAGTATGATGCTGTGTCCGGAGGATTTTTTTTACGATGATGGCATTTCTGCAAAGACAGCGGCCAACCGTACCGCATTTCAGCAGATGATTGCACGTGCGCGGCGGGCAGACCATCCGTATGACGTCATTCTGGTGTGGAAATTCAGCCGCTTTGCCCGGAATCAGGAAGAAGCCATCGTTTACAAGAATCTCCTGCGGAAAACGGGGGTCGAAGTCGTGTCTGTCAGTGAGCCGCTGACGGATGATCCGTTCGGTGCGTTGATCGAACGGATCATCGAATGGATGGATGAATATTACATCACCAATTTGTCCGCCGAGGTGCGGAGAGGGATGACCGAAAAGGCCGAACGCGGCGAAGCGATGGGGCAGGCGGTGTTCGGCTATGACCGGACGACGAAATCCTATGTGCCGAATGCGGACGCACCTCAGGTGCTGGAACTGTTCCGGGCATTTGCGGGCGGAGCGCAGGCGGCAGAACTGGCGGAGGGGCTGGCATCATCGGGGGTGCGTACCGGGCGCGGTACCATCCCGACGGCGCGTTGGGTGCGCTATCTCCTGCAGAATCCGGTGTATATGGGGCAGGTACGGTGGAAAAGTGCTGACGGAACGGTAACGGTGGCACAGGCCCATCCGGCCATCGTCCCGCCGGAACTGTATGAGGCGGTACAGGTGCGGCTCCGGACCGCTCCACGTACAAGAGTTATCTCCGGTGAAGCGGATCTGCTTGCGGGGTTGGTGTACTGTTCGGCCTGCGGCGGTCCGCTGGTTCGTGCAGGAGCCAATCCACCCACGATGCAGTGCGGGCGCTATGCCCGTGGCCGGTGCAGTGTTTCCCACAGCATCAGCCGGAAAAAGCTGGTGCAGGCAGTATTTGACGGTCTGCGCCCGGTGCTGGAGCCTGTCCCGGCCTGTGTCGGAACAGAAAATGTGGTGTCATACTGGCAAAAGCGAATGAAACAGACGGATGACCGTTTGCGCCGGGCAGCAGCGGCCTATCAAAACGGGGTGGATACCTTGGCGGAATACCGCGCGGTAAAGGAACGGCTGGAGGCGGAGCGGGCGGAATACGGTGCCCGTGCAGCCGCTGTACCCGCGTTTGGGGAGAATTTATGGACACAGCTGCAATCGGAGGCATTGCCGGTGATGTACCGCCGGATGTTGCTGCAGGCCGTAGCCGTGCGGATGGTATATCACCGGCGGGAGGAGCGTCTGGACATTTACCTGAACGGTCCGGGACAAGAGATGACCGACGATCCGGCGGACCGGACGGCGAGTTGGGGGCATCCCTGCGGTATCTGAGTCAGCGTTTTTCCATGCCGTATCCGGAGCTGAAAGCGTTGCTGACCGATATAGGTACATCGGGCACAAAATGAACCGTTTTGTACACGGGCCTTTACAAATTTCCATTTTTGTGGCATACTGTTGTACAGAAAGGAAGTTGGAGCCATGATTATTGATTTTCATACACACGCGTTTGCCGATCCCATTGCACCTAAGGCGATGGCCTCCTTGTGTACGGCAAGCCACGGCCTCTATACACCCTGTACTGATGGCACCGTGAAAGGGTTGCTGAACAATATGGCGCAATGGGGGATCGATCATTCGGTAATTCAGCCGGTAGCCACCAAGCCCAGCCAGATTTTTACCATAAACCAGTGGGCGAAAGGTCTGTGCGGTGAGCGTCTGACATCCTTCGGCGCATTTCATCCGCATACGGATGATTACAAGCGGGACATTGATCTGGTGGTGTCTTTGGGGCTGAAGGGCATCAAACTGCATCCGGAGTATCAGCAATTTCAGGTGGACGACCCCGCGATGCTGAAAATGTACGATTATGCCCTGAGCAAAGGGTTGATTCTGCTGTTTCACGCCGGAAATGACCCGGCATTTCAGCCACCGATGCACAGCAATCCCCGGCGGTTTGCCGATGTGGCACGGGAAATGCGCGGCGGTGTCATTGTGGCGGCACATCTGGGCGGCAACGGACAATGGGATGAAGTGGAACGCGAACTGGCCGGAACGGATGTTTATATGGATACGTCCATGGGCTTTTTTGAGTACGGGGCGGAGCAGTTCCTGCGCATTGTGAAAAAACACGGTGTGGACAAGATTCTGTTTGGTTCGGATGCACCGTGGAGCCGCGCCAAAGAGGAAATCGAGGCCGTCCGCAAGCTGCCGCTGACGGATGCGGAAAAGGACGCAATTCTTGGCGGCAATGCCATGCGGCTGTTGGGCATGAAATAAGTATACATGACGCAAAAAATGGCTGTCAAAAGGTGTACCTTTTGACAGCCGTCTCTACACAATAATCATAGCATAAAAATGTGGATTTATCAAGGTTTCTTGGTGAATTTTGGTGAAATAAATAAAAATTTTATGTCAGCATATTGAGCAGGGGCAATTGTCAAAAGGTACACCTTTTGATAAAGGTGGGTAGGCGACAGGCAGAAAATAAAAAATGGGAGGGTGTATTATGAAATGTCCCAAATGCGGAGTGAAATTAACAGCACACGTGAAATTTTGCTCCTCTTGCGGTGAACGAATCGAGAGATTCAAGGAAATTCCGAATGCTACAGAAAAAGAGTTTGTTGCTGTCAGAATGAAAAAAAGCTTTCTTTCTTTTTGGCATAAGCAGGATTTGTTTTGCAAAATTGAGACGGTGGCAATAACTGCTGCGAGTTTATTGTTGGTTGTTTCTTTCTTTAGTAAAAAAGTTCTGCCAATAGTATTCTATATACTGCAATTAGGTGGATTGATAGCAGCATTATTAATGCATAAGAAGAAAATAAAATGCACAAGAGACTGGTTGCAGTTTTTGGTACTTATAATTGCGATTGCTGTTACGGTTCCGAATATTTCCAGTTATTCTTGGTTTGAAAAAACTGGTGCAGGAGCACAAAATAGTGAAAAGCATACCAAAGTGGAAACTCCATGTAGTGCAGTTGACTGCA
>JAFTRF010000081.1 GCA_017462405.1 Clostridia bacterium
CCCAAGGGGTACTTCCATCCTACGATCTGGGCTTTTCCTGGTTCAACAGACATATTTTCCGGCTGTTTCCTGCCGCATAACATGCCATTTCCCCTCCTCATCACCCATATCTGCAAAACGCACCGGTCAGGCTTTCGCCTGCCGGTGCGCTTTGCATTTGCAGTATTGGGGAGCCGATCAATGGATCATGCCGGCTACATTGCCGATCAGATCTTCCATAGCGTGTGCGGCCCGTCGGCCATTTTTTCGGAAACGCCGTCCGTTGCTGTTCATCATCATGCTTCCGGCGGCACCAACCGCCAGCCCGACCACCATACCGGCCCCCAGGCCTTTCATCATGCTGCACATCATTCTGTTCATCTGCTGATACCTCCTGTACATCCGGATTATGCCCAACCACAACCGAATCTGTCTGATACTCATACCCGCACAAACGTTCCTTTCTTTGAAATATGTGACGGTATTGGCAGTATGTCCGCTGGGTGTATAAAATATCCCCGGATCCGCTTGTATTTTTTGCGGAAAACAGATATAATACAAAATGTGATTTTTGTTCACTTTTTGAGGTAAGGAGTTTTTGTTATGAACCGATCCGGCGCCGTACCGCTACTTCAACTGGTCCGAACCGACAACCGCCTGATCGTGCGCTATATTCATCCTGTGCTTGCACAACGCGTCCATCTGCGCGTTTCAGCCGGCGAACCCGTACCACCGGAGTTGAGCCGTCTGCTGCTGCCGGAGATGGCAGCCTGTACCTGCGCATCCCATACCGGTTTATTTTACGGCGGCAGCGTTCATCAACCGGTCTGCTTTTGTTTCGAGCTGGGGTCGGAGGTCTTTTCGCTGGTCGCTGTCCCCTGTACGGCAGCACAAGCTGCACAGCGCTTTCTTTCCTGTCCAGCACCCGATCTAAGCGGCGATTCCTGCACCGCCGTATTGCTCCATCGGCAGAACGGCATTTATCAGGCCGACCACGCGGCCGCATTGAATCCGGCCGCCCGCCATCTGATCCGACAATGCGCCTGCCTGTTTGGTCGGGACTTTCCCGATATTTGCTTTTCCCGGGGCGAACCGGTCTGTTTTCTGCATCTGCACCGTCGCAAAGGCTGGTGCTGCGAAAAAATTCATCTGATGCCGCTATGTACCGCAACCCATCAGGTGCTGGTCATGCGTCAGCCGATCCCGCTGCGGGCCGCTTTGAACCTGTTGTGCCGAAACGTGTCGCCTCAGACACCGCTGACCCGTCGGGAGCGGCAGGCGCTGGCATTAGCCGGAGAGGGCTGGACCAACCGGGCCATTGCCGGAACGATGGGCATTCAGGAGGGTACAGTGAAAAAGCTGCTTTCTGCTGCTTACGAAAAAGCCGGTATCGCCTCCCGCTACGAGCTGCTGCGCCGGCTCGACGACCGGTAAATGAAGTCGCTCAGCACTTTTTCTGTGCCGCCAGCCATTCTACCAGATCGGTCTGTTCGTAGGCTGGTGTCCACGCATCGTGATTGACGCCCGGAAATACCGTCAGCTCCGCATGGCCGCCCACCCGATTGATGGCCTTAACCATCATCATGGAATATTCGATGGGCACCGTAGTATCCTGGTCGCCGTGATATACCCGGAACGGAATCCGTTTCAGCGCATCTGCCCGCCACGACATTCCGCCGCCGCATACCGGTGCCGCTGCTGCAAACAGCTCCGGATACCGACAGGTCAGCTCCCATGTGCCAAAACCGCCCATACTCAGTCCGGTAATGGTCACCCGCTGGGGATCCACGTGATACTGTTCCATCGTGTACCGGATCAGCTGATAGACCGTAAAGGTATGATTGCTCCAGATATCGTGATCCGGGCATTGGGGACACAGCGTTACCACACGCACGCCCCGATAATCCGGATCTGCCCCAAACACCTTGGAGACTCCATAACGCCGCAGGACGTTCATATCCGTTCCCCGTTCGCCTGCACCGTGGAGAAACACAA
>JAFTRF010000082.1 GCA_017462405.1 Clostridia bacterium
ACAGGATTTTCAATGAATAAGCGTTTTTGTTTTCCTATTTATGTGTTCGAGTGTTCAATCATATACAGCACAGACTTCTGTTTTACACTACCTTTTCTATAAAATGAATCCCATGCAGGCTTTGTGAAATACGCCTGCGGCGTGAAAAGTGCCGGAGGGCATGAGTGAGTGGACGCAACAGTGCTTTGCAATGTGAAATATGTTCCGATGATGTGGATATCCTTTCAAAACAACAAAAAGTAAAATATTTTTACAAAATGTCGCGCTAAATGCATTGACAAGCAAATTACTTTGCGCTATAATACACCATAGACAGATGACAGAAAACGACAAGTTCCGGCTTGTCGTTTTTTCGCCCTTTTTGCCCCCTGCTGCAAATTCCGCGGAGCAATCCGGCGGTTTATATACAGAGAAGAACGATCCGTCTGTCACGAAAGGAGCATTTGTCATGAAACTGAAAAAATGGAAGCCCGTCCTCGGTATACTGGTCATTCTCGTATGCTGGTGGACATCCTGTATGTTGACCGTGTATGCGCCGGAATGGGTTGGCACCCAGCCTATGATGGAGTTTGAGGCCCGGAACTGGCTGCGTTTTGCCGTATTTGTCGGAGGCGAAATACTGCTGGGCGTGATCAGCCTGTGCGTCTGTACGGTACTGCACAAAATGCATGACCGTGAAAAAACGACGCAGGATGAAAACCGCATGAACAAGACGCGTTTCACCTGGATCGTAACGACCATCATGGCTACGGAATGGATCGGTGCGCTGGGTGTGGTGTGTGCGGTATTCTGGAAACTGCCTGCTGCGGTGATGGACGGCGTGTTGTGCGTGGCCGTGGTCCTGCTGGTGGTGCTTGTGCCGCAGAACTGGAGCCTGAAAGAGCATTGGAAGACAATCGGCAAGCCGCATTGTGCTGCGGCGATGGTTTATGCGATTGTTCTGTGCCTCGGCAGCATGGCGATGATGTGGAGCGTGATCGGTTTGCTGGTTGATCTGAACGCATGGTTCCTGCGCATGGTATGTATGCTGACCTATGTCGGAGGAGTATTCGTTGTGACGATGGCATGGATGAACATGGTGGAGGCATTGCAGCAGCCGGATCTGGAGCCGGAAACGAAAGAATAAGGAGGATTTATGGATCAAGAGAAGAAAACGAAAATACAGGCAATCGTGTTTGGCGTGCTGTCCTTTGTGCTGGTACTGGCGGCCTATGCGGCCGGTGTCTGGTGCGAGGTACACGGCAAGGTGACGCAGATGACCGGCATCGTTCTGCTGCTGGTGGGTCTGCTGGTGCCGGTGGCGTGTGCGTTGGTGGCCATCCCGTTGCGCAGGCAGTACAGAAAGAAATGGAAACAAGATGATGTGCGGGCCAACCGGGACATCCTGTGGTCCTATCGGGAAGCTGACGGCATTGCGGAGAAAATGCTGAAAAAAATCCGCCGCATCCGCTGCGCGACCGATCTGTATGCCGTGGTGCTGGCGCTGTGTGGTCTGATGTTTTCTTTTGGCCATGGATCGTCCTGCGATGCCAGCCTCGGTGTGATGCTTGCATACGGCTGGGCGGTGCTGCTGGCAGCCATGTCCCAGCTGCGTTTGCCACACCGCGACAAGGACTACGAGCCGTCGGAGAAATGCTACCTGCCGCCGGAGCAGTATCCGGAACTGTATGCGATGGCGCGCAAGGCGGCGGCAACGCAGCAATATTGCGGCAAAATCAAGATTTTCATCGTAAACGGCTGCAATGCCGGTATTGCCAGCCCCCGGAAGACGGCGCTGATCCAGCTGGGTACGGTACTGCTGAACATTCTGTCGCAGGAGGAACTGTATCAGGTGTTCCTGCATGAATTCGGTCACTACGCCGGACAGAACCGGACCCGCAAGGAGCGGACATACATGGCATGGCTGCTCAACGGCCGTACTCCGGTGCCCGTGGGATGGGCGATCGGATGGCTGTTTTCGTACCCGGCCGGGGTATACATTTCGGAATATCAGCTGTATGACTATGCCGCGACCGTACAGGAAGAGCAGGAGGCCGATGAAGCAGTGCGCCGCTTTGGCCAACCGGAGGTGGCGGCTTCGGAGCTGATCAAGAACGGATGCTATACCCTGTTCGAGTGGACATCACCGTCCAAGGACTTTGAAAACGTATACAGTACAGAAAGCCCGGCCGATGTATCTTCCCGCGAACTGAAGGACTTCCGCGCTGCAATGCACACACACGAAGCGCTGTGGGTAGAACTGCTGCAAAAGGAAATTTTGTCGAGATCAGCTACGCATCCCACCACGCGGATGCGGATGGAAGCCATCGGGGCTGCCGAATGGAAGATGCTGCCGGTGAATGATTCCGAGGCATGGCAGAAGGAACGGGAGACCGCGACGCAGTGCATTGACGCACTGATCCAGCAGGGATATGAGGAATCCTACGAAGAAGACCGGAAGGAAGCCTATCTGGAGCCGCTGAAAGCTGTGGAAGCATGGGAAGCAAAGGGCCGCCCCATCGTGGCGGAGGAATATGCTGACATCGTGGACGCATTGCGGACGCTTGGGCGGGTTTCCGAGTCCATGACCGTGTGCGACCGGGCAATGGCGGAACTGCCGGATACGGCGGCATCGCTGGCATATTACATGAAGGGTTGCTGGCTGATGAACCACTTTGACCCGGCCGGTCAGGAACTGGTGTATCATGCCATGGAAAACAACAACAACTTCGTGGAGGAGGGACTTGGCATCATCGGCAATTTCTGCTGCATCACCGGACGCGCAGACGATCTGGAACGCTATCGCGCCAAGGCAGTAGAACTGCGCCAGCGGGCGGTGGACACCTACGATCAGACGGAGGAACTGAATCCCGGCGACAATCTGTCGGAGGAGCATCTGCCGGATGGTATGCTGGAGGGCATTCTGGCACACCTGCAGGCCACGGACGGCGGTGCAGTGCGGCAGGTATATCTGGTGCGAAAAACGGCCTCGGAGGATTTCTTCGCATCGGCGGTGGTCCTGCGCTTTGATGATGATACGGATGCCGGGCAGAAGAGCGAAGTGTTCCACAAGATGTTCCGCTATCTGGATACCAGCACCGACTGGTACTTCACGCTGTTCGATTACGACGAGGTCAGCAAGGTGGATTTCAATGCCATTCCGGGCAGTTGTGTGTACGAGCGGGCGCAGGCAGAAACGGCCGGGTAAAATCCGGATGGGATAAAATTGCATGAATTATACATATAGTAAATGCAAATGTGCGGTGTGCAGCATCGCAGATTGCAGGACGATATGTGTGATCGACCCATGAAAATAATTGCAAAACAGTAAAAAAGATGAGCGGTACACGGTATCGCTCATCTTTTTTATACTTAATTATATCCGTTTGGTATATTATTGGTTATATTATACGATTCGTATCGGAAAAAGGCGCCCGACTTGCCTGGTTTTGCGTTTCCCGTTCAATCCAGCGGCTTTACCTGCTCAAACAAACAGCAGAAGCGGTCCTCCAGGACCCGGTCGATGTGGTAATGTCCGAAATACCATTTTCGGAAAGAGACCTTATTTTTGATGTCCTCCAAAAAGCGGGTAAGCACATCTTCGCCGTAATCCGCGGCAATTTTTTGCTGTACGGAGGACGGCGCACAATGCGTGATGATATAATCCACCTGCCATACGGCCGAGGTCAGTGCTGCGACGGCATGGGCCATCTCGTCCGGGGAAGGTAATTCCTCTGCCCACCAGTTGATTCCGGCCGTCCGGCAGGCCTTGTCGTGCGAAGCGGCACCACCAAACGTAAACAATCGTTTTCCGTCGATTTCGTAAATCTGCCCCCGCATCAGATGATAAATGCGGTCGGATATTTTATGTGCCGTCCCGCCTCCGAACGGGACGGTTTCAAAAGTGCGGAGCAGGTCGAAGTTTTCGTGGTTGCCATCGACAAACAGGGTTGTGAAATTCTTTTTGTCCAGCCATTTCCGCCAGTAGTATTCTTCGCGGTCATTGTTCCATACACCGCCGAAATCCCCGCAGATGATGACATAATCCGTTTCGGCCAACTGCTTTTGCGCCGGAAATCGTCTGGTGTTTAATTTGGATACATCCGTCGGGATGTGTGTATCACCGGTCACGTAGATCATGCTTTCACCGCCTTTGCTTCAGTATATCACATCGCTCCGGAAAAGTAAATTCCGACGGTATAAATCTCCCGCGGTTACAGATAATAACATCACAATTTGTAAATTAAGGAGATTTGTATATATGAAAGCAACCGGCATTGTCCGCCGCATCGACGATTTGGGGCGGATCGTCATCCCGAAGGAAATCCGCCGTACGCTGCGCATCCGGGAGGGAGATCCGCTTGAAATCTTCACCGACAACGACGGCGGGGTGATTCTGCGGAAATATTCCCCCATCGGGGAGATGCTTACCTTTGCTGCCCACTATGCGGAGGCGCTGAACCGGGCCTCCGGGATGGGTGTGCTCATCTGTGACCGGGATCATGTGGTCGCGGCGGCGGGCGTTTCCCGAAAGGAATATGTGGAACGTCGGGTCACACAGACGTTGGAGGAAATCATGGAGAGCCGTACCGCACGGATCCCCGGCAGTCAGGGGGCATTCCGGCCGGTGGAAGGCATTGACCGGGTGACGGAACTTGCGGTGCCGATCATTGCTGCGGGGGATGTTTCCGGTGCGGTGGTCATGCTGTCGGGCGAAACAGCCGGCGGGGATGCAGAGGTCAAACTGGCACAGACGGCGGCCGGATTTCTGGGCAGAGTCATGGAAAACGGATAAACAATCACAAATCAGACAAAAGCACCGACACTCCGGCAAAATGCCGGAAAGGCCGGTGCTTTTTGTTGTATGAAAAGTCAATTTTTGCATAAACGGCGCAAGAATGTTTTCCTTTACAGATCAGAGCAAATATGTTATAATAACAAGATAAAATGGCGGTATTGTGTCGGGATGGCAACTGATGCAGTTCTGCTACTGACCAAGAGGACAATGCAATGAAAGAACTCATTTCACTATACGGGGGTACGGTACTGCTGATGAAGGAACTCATTTTGCTATATGTGGGTACGGTGCTGCTGATGTACTTGTCGCAGGTCTATGCACCGTCAACGGTACAGCGGAACGATGGACGCCTGTACCGGGATCCACCCGCACGGTGCCGGACAGATGTATTCATGCTGATCGTCATCGGCTGGATGGCGGGTTTTATGTTCCTGCGAACCTCATACAACGACACCCATAACTACATTCTGAATTTTCAACGGGCTAAAACCATTCCGGAATACCTGTCTTCACTGACGTGGGGAAGCTGGACCGATAACCCGCTGAGCAGCTTGTATACCAGCGTGATCCGGTCGTTTACGGACAATTATCACGTGTATTTTCTGTTTCCGGCATTGCTGAACTGTTGTGCGGTCGTGCGGCTGTGCAAGCGGTATTCGGTGAATCCGGCATTTTCGATGGCGATTTTCTTTTCCATTGGTACCTACCTGCTGTGTACGGCGGCGCTGAAGCAATGCTGTGCCATCGGCGTACTGATGTTGGCACTGCCGTATGCCGTTGATAAAAAATACGGGCGATTTTATGCGCTGGTGGCAGTGGCGGTATTGCTGCATACCTATGCGCTGATGTTTGCCATCGTGCCGTTTCTGAACGGGAAACCGTGGAGCAGGAAGACCTGGGTCGGACTTGCGGTGGTTTTGTTCTGCATGCTGACCTACAACTCAACGTTGGGTGTGATTATGGAACACCTCGGATCCATCGGCATTGATATCAGCGAAGGGGAACTGTTTGACGGCCACGGCATCAACCCGCTGCGGGTAGTCGTGTACTGGACCCCGGCAGCGATTGCACTGATTTTCCGGGATCGTTTGTTCCGGGATTCCACTCCGGCAGAAGATCTGCTGGTCAATATCAGCATTGCCAGTGGGTTCATTCTGACCATCGGTCTGGCGCAGGCGGCCAATCTGTTTGCGCGTATGGCGGCTTATTTTGAGGTGGCGACGGTCATTGTGTTGCCGTGGATGGTCCGGAAGCTGTTTACCCGCAAATCGGCGCAGTTTGTCACGATTTGCGCGTCGGTGCTGTATTTCGGCTATTTCTTCTACGAGAATGCCATCAATACGCAGTTTGAATATAACTACGGCGCAATTACGCTGTGGGAGTTTATCGGACAATTGTTCGTGTAAAAGCAAAGAGGCAGAAATTATGAAAGTAATGGTATTATCCAGTTTTACCACTTCGCTGTTCTGGTTCCGGGTCGATATGATGAAATCTTTCCGGGCGGCCGGATATGAAGTAGTGGCCGTCGGCGACGGCACAGAAACAGAATGGGCCGAACGATTTTCGGCGCTGGGCATCCGCTACCGGCAGATCCCCGTACAGCGCAACGGCACCAATCCGCTGCAGGATCTGAAAACGCTCCGGGCGCTGTATCGGCTGATCAAGGAAGAAAAGCCAGACAAAATCTTTGCGTATCAGGCAAAAACGGTCATTTACGGCGGCATTGCGGCACGGATGAACGGTGTCCGGGAGGTATATCCGCTGATTGCCGGTGTGGGATCAGTCTTTCTGGGAGACGGTTTCAAGCGCAAGTTCATCCGGACCATTCTGGTGGCGGAATACAAAGCAGGCATGAAGCATGCCCCCAAGGTGTTTTTCCAGAACCGGGACGATCTGGCGGAATTCACCGCACGCGGCATTTTGCCGGAGGAAAAAGCCGTGATGCTCCACGGCAGCGGCGTCAACGTGGAGACATTCACCCCGGCGCCGCTGCCGGAGATGCCGGGCTTTCTGTGCATCTCCCGGTTGATCCGGGACAAAGGAGTGTGCGAATATCTGGAGGCGGCGCGGATCCTGCGCCGGAAGCATCCGGAGGTACGGTGTGTGCTGGTGGGACCGTTTGACACCAACCCGTCCGCCATCCGGCCGGAGGAACTGCAGCCATACATCGACGACGGTTCTGTCGTGTATGCTGGGGAGCAAAAAGACGTGTATCCGTATCTGTGCGGCTGTACCGCATATGTATTGCAGTCGTACCATGAAGGTACCCCGAAAACGGTGCTGGAGGCCATGGCCAGCGGCCGGGCCATCATCACGACCGATGCCCCCGGATGCCGGGAGACGGTCACGGATGGCATCAACGGCTATCTGGTGCCGATCCGGGATGCAGAGGCCATTGTGAATGCGATGGAAAAAATCCTTGCCGATCCTGCAAAGACGGCGGAAATGGCGCGCACGGCCCGGCAGATTGCAGAAGATAAATACGATGTACATAAGGTCAATCGGGTCATCCGACAGACGATGAGAATTGAGGAGTAAGCAATATGAGCCTTTATGAAAAAATCGTCCGCAGAGAAGAAAAGATTTCGCTGATCGGTCTGGGCTATGTGGGCATGCCGATTGCAGTGGCTTTTGCCCAAAAAGCGGATGTCGTCGGCTTTGACAACAATGCGGCCAAAATCGAACTGTACAAGAGCGGTATCGATCCTACCAACGAGGTGGGCAATGCGGTCATCGCCGCTACAACGGTGCATTTTACTTGTGACGAGACGGAACTGCGTAAGGCGAAATTCCACATTGTTGCCGTACCGACGCCGGTCAACGATGACCACACGCCCGATCTGGGGCCGGTAGAGAGTGCCAGCCAGATCGTCGGCCGAAACCTGACCCGCGGCAGCATTGTCGTATATGAATCCACCGTCTATCCCGGTGTGACCGAGGAGGTCTGTGTACCCATTCTGGAGCGGGAATCCGGTATGAAGTGCGGTGTGGATTTCAAGGTGGGCTATTCGCCTGAACGCATCAACCCCGGCGACAAGGTGCATCGGCTGGAAACCATCACCAAGATCGTGTCCGGCATGGATGCGGAAACGCTGGACACCGTTGCAAAGGTGTATGAGCTGGTGGTGGATGCAGGTGTGCATCGTGCGGAATCCATCAAGGTTGCGGAGGCGGCCAAGGTCATCGAGAACAGCCAGCGCGACATCAACATTGCATTCATGAATGAACTGTCCATCATTTTCAACAAGATGGGCATTGATACCAAGGCTGTGCTGACAGCCGCCGGAACCAAGTGGAATTTCCTGAAATTTGTGCCCGGTCTGGTGGGCGGTCATTGCATCGGTGTGGATCCCTATTATCTGACGTACCGTGCAGAACAGCTGGGCTATCACAGTCAGGTCATTCTGGCAGGCCGACGCATCAACGACGACATGGGGCGCTATGTGGCAGAGAATGTGGTAAAGAAAATCATTGCCGCCGATACGCCGGTGAAGCATGCGCGGGTAGCCATTCTGGGCTTTACCTTCAAGGAAAATTGCCCGGATACCCGCAACACGAAGGTCATCGACATCTACCGTGAACTGCAGGAATACGGTATTACCCCCGTGGTAGCCGACCCGGCCGCCGATGCCGCCAAAGCCAAGCGGTTGTACGGCATTGATTTCGTGGATACCGCCGAAGTAAAAGATATGGATGCGGTGGTGCTGGCCGTGGCACACGAGCAGTTCAAGGGGCTGACCGTAACCGATTTCAACCGTTTCTATCATCCCGCCCGCACCAAGGTGCTGGTGGATGTCAAGTCGATGCTGGACAAGACCGCATTTGAGCAGGCCGGTTATGTCTACTGGAGGCTGTGACGGCGCGTCCGATAAGGAGTAATTTTTATGCATTATACAGAATTGAATTTTCCTGCTGACTCGCTGTTCCTTGTGACCGGCGGTGCGGGTTTCATCGGCTCGAATCTGTGCGAGGCGATTCTGAATATGGGACATCGTGTCCGCTGTCTGGACGATTTATCCACCGGCAAGCCGGGAAATGTGGAAATGTTCCGCAATCACCCCAGATACGAATTTATCCGGGGCGATATCAAGGACCTGGATACCTGTCTGAAAGCGTGTGAAGGGGTGGACTATGTCCTGAACCAGGCCGCGTGGGGCAGTGTGCCGCGTAGCATTGAAATGCCGCTGTTTTACTGCGCCAATAATATCACCGGTACGCTGAATATGCTGGAGGCTGCCCGTCGCTGCGGGGTGAAGCGTTTTGTTTATGCGTCGTCGTCTTCCGTATACGGCGATGAGCCCCGTCTGCCCAAAACCGAGGGCGTGGAAGGCAACCTGCTGTCGCCTTATGCGCTGACCAAGCGGTGTGACGAGGAATGGGCCAAGCAGTACACCCGCCATTACGGGCTGGAAACCATCGGTCTGCGTTATTTTAACGTCTTTGGTCGCCGTCAGACGCCGGACGGCGCGTATGCGGCGGTCATTCCGAAATTCATCAAGCTGTTGCTGAAGGGCGAGCGCCCGACCATCAACGGCGACGGCAAGCAGAGCCGGGATTTCACCTACATCGAAAATGTGATCGAAGCCAACCTGAAAGCGTGTCTGGCACCATCGGAAGCCGCAGGACAGGCATACAATATCGCTTACGGCGGCCGGGAGTATCTGATCGACATTTACTACGGGCTGACCAAGGCACTGAATGTGGACATTGAGCCGAATTTTGGCCCCGACCGCGCAGGTGACATCAAGCACTCCAACGCCGATATTTCCAAGGCGCGTCGCCTGCTGGGGTACGATCCCCAGTGGGATTTTCAGCGCGGCATCGCGGCAGCGATTGCGTGGTACAAGGAGAATTTGTGATGTTTGATTACAGAAACATCATCCGGAGCAGAGAACTCCGGCTGAAGTTGATCAATTTGCTCCGTTTTATTCCGGATGCACCTTACCTGAAAATGGTGTATCGCATCAAAACCGGAAAAAAGTTGAATCTGAAAAATCCGAGAACCTTTTGCGATAAGCTCAACTGGCTGAAACTGCACGATATCCATCCGGAATACACCCGATTGGTGGATAAGATTGAGGTCCGGGACCATGTCCGGGAAGTTCTCGGCGAAGATATCTGCATTCCGCTACTGGGTGCATGGACGCATTACGATGAGATTAACTTCGATGCGCTGCCAGACCAGTTTGTACTTAAGTGCAACCATGATTCCGGATCGGTAAAAATCATTACTGATAAATCGACCATGGATCATGAGGTGCTGCGGGCGTTTTACGAGGGTCGGCTGAAGCAGAATCCTTATGTGTTGGGGCGAGAGTATCCGTACCGGGATGTAGCTCCCCGGATTTATGCAGAGAAATATGTCGTTTCGCAGGGACAGCGCGACATCAATGACTATAAGTTCTTTTGCTTTGATGGCAAGCCGGAACTCCTCTTTGTGGCAACGGAGCGAAGTACTGATTGCCGTTTTGACTTTTTTGATATGGAATTCCGACATTTGGATATTGTAAATATTCATCCGCAATCGGATCATCCGGTGCAGAAACCGGAGACGTTTGAGCAGATGAAGCAAATCGCAGCGAAGCTGTCTGCCGGTATGAAATTTGTCCGGATTGATTTGTATGAGATCGACGGAAAAGTCTGTTTCAGCGAGTATACAATGTATCATGCCGGAGGATTTTGGCCGATGCACCCGGAGGAATGGGAATATAAGATGGGCGATTTGATCCGATTGGACTAAGCAGAATGGAGGAGAATGATATGAGTCACGAACCTAAAAGAATTCTCCATGTTGTCACCTATATGGGGCGTGGTGGCATTGAAACCATGCTGATGAACTATTACCGCCATATCGACCGGACGAAGCTGCAGTTCGATTTTTTGGTACACCGGGATTTCCGGGCGGATTTTGACGATGAAATCGAAGCCATGGGCGGTCGGATTTACCGGATGCCGCCGATGAATCCGCTGAAGCGGAGTTACTGGAAAGCGCTGGATGTTTTTTTTCGCAGTCATCCGTATGAAATTGTGCATTGCCATCTGAATTACAAAAGCGGAATCGTATTGGCGGCTGCAAGAAGAACGGGTGTACCCATTCGTATTGCACACGCACATACGGCGAGTATGTCTGCGGGATGGTCAAAGCTGGCGCGGATTCTGATGAAACCAATGATTCCGTTTACTGCTACGCATTATATGGCCTGCTCCCGCAATGCAGGAAATGCGATTTTCGGCAAAAAGTCCACGATGCTTCTGCCAAACGCATTGGACGCGGCTACGCTGCGCTTTGATGTGCAGATACGTGGCCAAATGCGCCGGGCACTAGGGCTGGAACAGGCATACACATTGATGCACGTGGGGCGCTTTGGAAGTGAAAAAAACCATACCTTCCTGCTGGATGCATTCGCAGAAGTGCTGAAGCAGGAGCCGGACGCAAAGTTACTGCTGGCGGGGGACGGTGAACTGCGTGCCGCCATGGAAGAAAGGGCTGCCGGTTTGCCGGAGGGGGCCGTTCGTTTTCTGGGTGTCCGGTCTGATGTTCCGGAACTGATGCAGGCGGCGGATGTGTTCGTGTTTCCGTCGCTGTTTGAAGGTCTGCCAGTCACCATGATCGAGGCACAGGCGGCGGGCTTGCCGTGTATCAAGTCTGCCAGCGTTACCGATGAGTGCATCGTGACGGACTTGGTGGAGAGTCTGCCTGCCGATAATCCGAAAGCATGGGCAGATGCCATCCTTGACCGGAAGAATACCCCGCGTACCGACCGGGTGGATGAGATCCGTGCGCACGGCTACGATATTACGACAGCGGCTGAGAAGCTGAGCCGCTTCTACCTGAACGGAGAAGCATTATGAATCAACCATTTCTGACGGTATTTACCCCGGCATACAACCGGGCGTACACACTGCCCCGGACCTACGAAAGCCTGAAAAGTCAGCAGAACACCGGCTTTGTCTGGCTGGTGGTAGACGATGGCTCCACCGATCATACAGCCGATCTGGTGCGGCAGTGGCAGAGCGAAGCAAATGATTTTGAAATTCGATACATTTACAAAGAAAATGGCGGAATGCACACTGCGCACAATGCTGCCTATGCGAACATTGATACGGAGCTGAATGTGTGCATTGATTCCGATGACGCATTAGCGCCGGATGCAGTACAGATTATCTTTGACGCGTGGCAGCAAGTCCGTGACAAGGGGTATGCTGGATTGCTGGGACTGGATGCCGCATTTGACGGCACGGTCATCGGCAAGGGGTTCCCCGCAGGACTGACGGAAACGACGCTGGAGGGCTATTACCGCGGCGGCGGAGCGGGCGACAAAAAGCTGATTCTGCGCACGGATGTGGTGCGGCAGTATCCGCCGTACCCGGTGTTTGAGGGTGAACGATTCGTCCCGCTTGGAAGTCTGTACACCATGATCGACCGGGATTACAAGCTGTCGGTGCTGGACCGGGTGGTTTGTCTGGTGGAATACATGGCAGACGGCTCGACGCGCAATATGCTGCGCCAGTATTACCGCAATCCCAACGGATTCCGCTACGGCCGGCTGGTGACGCTCAAAAATAACCCATCTCTCAAGCGACGTGTGACCATTTACATTCATTACATTGCCGAATCGCTGCTGGCGAAACAGCCGGTGCTGAAGGAGTTGCCATCGAAGTTGCTGGGGGTGTTGTGTCTGCTTCCCGGCGCACTGCTGGCATGGTATATAAGATACAAGAACAAATAATAAAGCCATGAAAGAGATGAGCAACATGACAGAGCAAAAAGATACAATCTGGATTATAGTGCCTGTTTATAATGTGAAAAAAGTGCTGGGAAAATGCATCCGCTCCATCTTCCACCAGACCTATACCGATTGGAAACTGATGCTGATAGACGATGGTTCTACGGACGGAAGCGGTGCGCTTTGCGACAAATATGCAGCAAAAGATAGCCGTATTCAAGTGATTCATACTCCCAATGCCGGACCTCATGCGGCTCGACTTCAAGGCTTAAAGCAGGTGCCCCAAACAGATTATTGTTGTTTTTGCGACAGTGATGATGAATTGAAGCCAAATGCACTACAGGCCATGTATGACAGAGCCGCCCAAACTGAAGCGGATGTGGTGTGTGGAGATATGGAGCGAGTATGGAATGGATGCGTAGTATCTAAAAGAAAGCAAATCCCATGCTTTGCAGAACCGCGCGTATACGAGAAAAAAGAACTGATAGGCGAGGTATACTTGTGTTGCTTTGGTGGTGGCGGTAGTTTTCCGGTGAGCTTGTGTGCAAAATTGTATCGGGCGGCTGTGTTGAAAGAAGTGATGGAACATCTGGAACAAGGTCCTAGATGTTTTGCAGAGGATCTGAATGTAACGATGCAACTGATGCCTAAGGTCAAGCGGATTGCTACAATCGGAGAAGTTGTTTACCGCTACCGTATCGGCGGTGGGACCTCCAGATTTATGCCGACATTTCTGGATGATAATTTGCTGATGTATCATCTGAAAATGAAATGGTCGGACTATTGTACCGCCGAGGACAATGTGAAATGGCTGATTGGTATTGAATTGAAAAATATCATCGTGACCTATTGGCTGATGTGTGCGAAAAACAACCGATATCCGTCCGGCAGTCTGGAAAAAGAAGTACAGATAGTGTGTGCTTTGCCCGAAGTGCAAGAGGCATTGACAATGCTGGAATGGGACCGTTCCGGTTTGCCGGGAATCAATCCATTGTTGATAGCCCGGAATTATGATGGTATTTGTACATTGATCCGCCAAAAAGTCAAGAAAGATCGCCCGAAAGACTTGCTGAAAAAGATTTTGATGGGGTGATCTGAAAAAAGCAAGGAGCTGAAACCATGATCCCCAAAAAAATCCACTACTGCTGGTTCGGGCGAAATCCCAAACCCAAATTAGCTGAAAAGTGCATCGCCAGCTGGCGGAAATATTGCCCGGATTACGAAATCATCGAGTGGAACGAAGACAATTTTGATGTGAATATGAACGGCTACACCCGGATGTGCATCGAGCAGAAAAAATACGCATTTCTCAGCGATTACGTGCGTCTGCTGGTGGTTGCCGAGCACGGTGGAGTGTATTTTGATACCGATGTGGAGCTGATTCGCCCGATTGATGCACTGCTGGAAAATGAGGCCTTTTACTGCTTTGAGACATTAGAATATGTTAACACGGGTTCTGGCTTCGGTTCGGCGGCGCAAAGCGCAACCATCCGTGCAATGTTGGCGGAATACGACTTCCTGTTGGACGGCACACAAGGCATCCGCGGATGTCCCATCCTGAATACATCCGCACTGGTCAAACTGGGGCTGAAGCAGGATGGCACAACACAGCAGGTTGCAGGTGCGCTGATTCTGTCACCGGATTACATGAATCCGTTTGACACAACCACCGGCCGTATGAACAAAACACACAATACGGTGTCTGTCCATTGGTACTCTGCCGCATGGCTGAGTCCGTGGCGGCGGCTGCGCACGCGGATCATGCGCCCGCTCCATCGGATCTTCGGTGTGGATGCATTCAAGAGGTTTCGGAAATGAAAAAATCGTTGCTGATTGTCGCTCATGCACTGGAATTGGGCGGCGCGGAACGCAGCCTGATCGGTCTGTTGGACGCGCTGGATCCGGCGGAGTGGAATGTTGAACTGTTTCTTCTGCGCCATGAGGGAGAACTGATGACGCATATTCCGTCTCATGTGCGGCTGCTGCCGGAGATACCGGCGTATACGGTACTGGCGCGCCCCATGAAGGAAACGCTGAAAGAGGGACACATCCTGCTGACGGCGGCGCGGATGTTGGGCAAGAAAGCGGCAAACACCTTCAGCAAGAAGCATGGATATACCGAAAGTGGGGTCGGGCTGGAATACAGCCATAAATTCACCTGTCCGCTGATGCCGCCCATCGCACCGGAGAAAACCTACGATCTGGCCATCAGCTTTCTGACCCCGCACTATTTTGTGGCACAGAAAGTCCGCGCAAAACAAAAAATCGCATGGATTCACACCGATTACAGCCGGGTGCAGGTGGATGTGGCATCCGAAACAAAGATGTGGGGCGCATACGACCGCATCGCATCCATTTCCGATGCGGTGACGGCAAGCTTTCTGCAAACATTCCCCACCCTTGCAGAGAAAATTGTATTGATTGAGAATATTTTGCCGGAGATGCTCATCCGCAAGCAGGCGGAGGAGTTTTCCGTGGAAAAGGAAATGCCGGCAAAAGGCATCCGTCTGCTGTCCATCGGACGATATTGTACGGCGAAGAATTTCGACAATGTGCCGGAAATCTGCGCAAAGCTGTGCGGTGCCGGATTGGATGTATCCTGGTACATCATCGGCTTCGGCGGCGATGAGGCGTTGATTCAGCGCAAAATTGCTGAGGCCGGGATGCAGGAGCGGGTGATTCTGCTAGGCAAAAGGGACAACCCGTATCCGTACATCCGGGCATGCGATCTCTATGTCCAGCCCAGCCGCTACGAAGGCAAATCGGTGACGGTCCGGGAGGCTCAGCTGCTGGGCAAACCGGTAGTCATTACCCGTTACACGACCTCGGCCAGTCAGCTGGAGGATGGTGTGGACGGTGTGATCGTGCCGATGGACAATGCCGGTTGCGCGACGGGCATTGAAAAGCTGCTGCGGGATCCGGAGAAGATGCAGAATTTGCAAGCGGCCTGCGCAGACAGAGATTACTCCAACCGCGCAGAGGCGGAGAAACTGACCAATTAAGGTTGTGTGGTTGTATGAAAAGAGATTCAACGATTGATATTGCCAAAGGAGTAGCAATTTGCCTGATGGTCATCGGGCATTGCTATTCAAGTGAAAATCCGGTCTTAAGAAGTATATATGCGTTCCATATGCCGTTCTTTTTCATTGTATCCGGTATGCTGTATGCTGATAAGTGGAAGAAAAATGTATCAATCAAGGTGTTAAACTTATTATGGAAACTAATTGTTCCGTATTTCTTTTTTGAAACGCTGTTTACAGTGTTTCTGCTGATTTTACAGCGCTCACCTAATATCCTCGGTGATTTGTGGAATACATTCAGCCGGACAATTTTGCCAATGGTCGGTCTTACCGTAACATGGTTTTTGCCATGCCAGCTGCTGGTTGTGCTTGGTGCGGGATTACTCCGGAAGATCGCTTCCAAACACAAGCGTGTTTCGGAAATTACGGCTTTTTCGGTGTTATTCCTTGTTGCACTAATTGTATCTCCAGCCAACAGATATGTGGTGGTACTATGGAGAACTTTTATCGGCATGGGATTTTTTGCAGTGGGCTATTATGGGAAAAAAGTAATAACTCAACAATGCAAATTGTGTATTTTGTGCGCGTGTGTTCTTGCCTACCTTATGTCTTCCGCAATAAACGGACAAGTAAGCATGGTAAGTCTTGATTTCTCCAATCCAATTTTGTATGTGGTGAATGGTGTTTTGGGAACTTATATTTTGTATCAGGTTTGCTTGAAGGTGCAGAATTGGAAAATCGTACCCGCAGTCGTATACTTTGGAAAGAATACTGCAATTGTATTGTGTACGCATATGTTTGTAGTAGAGGTCATCCGATTGCTGGATTATAAGCTTTTTAATAATGTGCTGTATCGTCTTGGAATTTTTGAAGGCTTTGTGTTCGGTGCAATGGTCTTGGCGGTAATGGGAATCGTTATTTACGTGGTTAATCGTTATGCATGGTATTTATTTGGCAACAAACGCAGAACTCATGAAGTACAAAGGAGCGAGGCATCATGCCAAAGTTAAGCATCATCGTCCCGGTATACAAAACTGAAAAATATCTGGAGCGCTGTGTGACCAGTTTGCGGAATCAGACGCTTCGCGACATTGAAATTATTCTGGTTGACGACGGATCTCCCGACGATTGCCCTCAGCTGTGCGATGCATTCGCGGCAACAGACGAACGCATACGGGTCATCCACAAACCTAATGGTGGTGTCTCCACGGCACGAAACACCGGACTGGATGCCGCACAGGGCACATACATTACCTTTGTTGACAGCGATGATTTCATAGAACTGGATATGTATGAGAAGATGCTGGCTGTCGCAGAAGAATATGACTGCGATGTGGTCATGTGTGATTGCGTGAAAGATTTCGTGGACCATAGCGAGGTTTATTCGCACAGCATCCGCAGTGGCTTCTATGATGAAGCGCAGCTGCGGGAAGAATATTATCCCCATCTGCTTATGATGGAAAATGTGGAATATCCGGCCACGATTTCTAATGTGACGATCCTGTGGCGAAGCACGCTGAATACGCCCAAACAGCGGTACCCGGTCGGGGTACGTTATTCGGAGGATTTGCTGTTCGGCGCGATGCTGTTGCGTCGGGCGAAGTCGTTCTATTACATGAAGGGCGAAGCCCTGTATCATTACATCATGAATCCGACCTCAGCCAGCCATACTTTTGTGGCAGATAAATGGCAGGATTATAAAGTGCTGTACGGAAAGCTGTGCGAAGCATTTGGCAACAATGACGCGTACGATTTTTCGGTTCAGTTGGACAAGTGTCTGCTGTTCTTTCTGTATAATACAATTGGTGAAATTTATGGCGCAGCATGGGACGAAAAAGAGAAGCGGCAGCGGATCCGGGCGATTTTGTCCTCGCCAGAGGTGCGGGAGATGTTCCGCCGGGTAAAAGTCGGGCGGCTGCCGGTTCCGGTGAAGCAAAGAATGATCACATTGCTCTACAAATATCGTGTCGGAACTGGATTGCTGATTAAGTATTATGAAAAAAAATAGTATTTTGCAAAAGTTGGAAGACCAGCCGCTGATTTCTGTCATTGTTCCGGTCTACAATGTGGAGCAATATCTGCATCGCTGTGTAGACAGTATTCGAATACAGACCTATACCAATCTGGAAATCATTCTGGTGGATGATGGTAGCCCCGACCGATGCGGTGAAATTTGCGATGAATATGCGGCACAAGATAGCCGGGTGAAAGTAATTCATCAGGAAAATGGCGGACTCAGTGCGGCACGGAATGCGGGACTGGATGCCTGTACCGGGGAATACGTTGCGTTTGTTGACAGCGATGATTATATCATGCCGGAAATGTATGCAACGATGATAGATGAACTTCTGAAACAGAATGTAGACATCTGTATTTGTCAATGGCAATATGAATTTGCGGATGGGCGACAGGTTGTGGATGCACCTTATGTGAATAAGGAACTCGTAGAAAAAATGACATCCAGCGAATTTGCAAGATTTATGTTTAAGGGGGCTTATGAAAACGGGGTAGTTATTGCCGCATGGAATAAATTGTATAAACGCCATATCTTTGATGAAATTCGCTTTACTGGACGGTATATGGAGGATGATGCAATTCATTCCCGAATTTTTAGCGAAAATTTTGATGTATATGTGGTCAGGCAGCAATTTTATATATATACGGAAAATGTTGCGGGGCTTACGCATCAGGCGTTTCGTCCGGAATCACTTCGCATGCTGGATATTATGTCGGCGCGCGTAGAACTTTTTCATACTGACAAATTTATGGTACGAGAGGCAAAGCGGACATATTGCAATCTTTATATAGAATATTATTACAAAGCAAAAAGTGCAGATATTTCCATGCCATCGCGTAATATGCTCAGAAAATATACACGCGACTTGGTATGTACAAAATCCTGTAATGTGAAATTTTTTGTTCGTATGATATTATTTATGATGAGCCCTATGCTCTATCAGAAACTAACAAGTAGGTAATGAAATTATGAAACTCTCCATCATCATCCCCGTCTATAACAAAATACGTTATCTAGCCACTCTGCTGCGTCAGGTACAGACCCAAACCTTTACCGACTACGAATGCCTGCTGATTGACGACGGCTCTATTGACGGTTCCGGCGCAGTCTGCGACGAATTCGCCGCACAGGATGCACGTTTCCGGGTATTTCACATCCCTAACGGTGGTGTGTCCCATGCACGCAACGTCGGATTGGACGCGGCGCAAGGAAATTACGTCACCTTTATTGATGCGGATGATGGCGTGAAGCCAGATTATCTCGAACGGTTGCTCCGCTGTATAGAAGAAAGCGGTGCTGATCTGGTCATCAGCGGCTATGAGAAAGTTGCAGATGATGGACATACGCTGCAAATTGTAATGCCAGACCGGTCCGGTATCGTGTATTTTTCGGAGTTGCTGCCGGATTTTGCCCGAACGCAGTTGAAAACAGGGGAATATGGATATTGCTGGGCAAAAATGTTCCCCCGTCAATTGGTGAAAAATATCCGCTTCGATGAAGGGCTGAAGCTGGCCGAGGACTTTGATTTTTATCTGCATTTGTATGCGATTGTGGATACGGTCTGTCTCGATGGAACAGCCGGATACCGGTATCTGCAGGATGCGGAAAATTCTACCGGAAATACCGCCAGCGAAAAAATTGATTATCTGGCGCAGCTGCGGATTTATCTGCATTATCGTGAAATGCTGCAAAAGCGGGAGGCATATATGGGTGAAAACAGAACGATTGTCGAAGGCCGGTTATCGGACTACGCATATTTCGTGCTGTTTCATACGCCGCTGCCACAGTACAAAGAGCGATTTGAGCAGTTGAAACACCTCTGCCACGAACATGAGATTCCGTTGACCGGCACGAAACTCCTGCGCAAATGGCTGTTTTGTTGTTTGCGAAATCATCAGCATCAGGCCGCTGAGATGACGATGCGCCTGTATCGTGCGGCCCGGCGGCAGCGGAATGGAGGAAAAGAAACATGACTCCGACGTTTACTGTTTTTACACCAACCTATAATCGTGCCTATATATTGCCGAAACTCTATGAGTCCCTTTGCGCCCAGACGCATAAAGATTTTGAATGGCTGATCGTGGATGACGGTTCAACGGATGAAACTGAAGCGCTGATTCTGTTGTGGCAGAAAAACGTAAATGGCTTCGAAATCTGTTATACCAAAAAAGAAAACGGCGGGAAACCGCGGGCTATCAACACAGGAGTTGTGTTGGCGCGAGGCGAATATTTCTTTATGGTGGATTCTGACGATTACCTGAAGCCGGATGCAGTAGAGAAGATGGCAAAATGGGTGGAGGAAATCAAAGAATGTGAAAATTTCATTGGCGTAGGTGCGGCAAAAGGATATCCTGACGGAACCTATTTAAAAGGTATGCCGCCGATGGTTAACGAAGACGGGTTTGTGGATGCCACGAATCTGGAACGAAATTTGTACAATCTCGATGCAGATATGTGCGAAGCCTATCGTACAGAAATTTTCAGAAAATTCCCGATGGCGGAGTGGCCCGGAGAAAAATTTGCACCGGAGCAGATTGCGTTGAATGAAATTGCACTGGCCGGATATAAGCTCCGCTGGCATCCAGATATCGTCTATATCTGCGACTATCTTGAGGATGGCTTGACCAAAGGCAGTCGCCAATTGGAAAAAAATAATCCAATGGGTTATGCTATGATGTACAATCACATGCTCCGATATGGATATGGCCCGAAAAGAAAATTTCGCTGTGCGTGTCAGGCAATCGCACTTGCAGTATACGGAAAGCATCCGGAATATCTGCTGCAAATGAACAGCAAATGGTATGTGCTGCTGGCACTGCCGTTTGGGTTGGTATTGGCGGTGCGACGGGCGCTTCAATTCAGAAAGGTGTAACATGATTTCTGTTATCATCCCTGTTTACAACGCAGAACAATATCTTGCGCATACCATTGCATGTCTGCAAGCGCAGACCTATACGGACTTTGAAGTTCTGCTGGTCAATGACGGCAGCACAGACCATTCCTTACAAATCTGTGCCGAAGCGTCCGGAACAGACGTACGATTCCAGGTGCTTTCGCAGGAAAATCAAGGCGTCTCGGCCGCAAGAAACAACGGCCTTGCACACAGCAAAGGGACATACGTGACCTTTCTGGATGCGGATGACAGCATCCCGGACAATTACCTCGAAATGTTATACCGGACATTGACGGACAGCGGCTGTGCGATGGCGGTGTGCGACGTCGTGGTAATCGACAACGGCACAGAAACCACCCGGTTTACCTTGCCGACTCAGCGGCTGACACAGCAGCAGGCGATGAATGCACTGCTGACACGGCAGGGAATCAATTCCGGACCATATGCCAAGCTGTTCCGGAAAGAATTGCTGGACGGCATTGCGTTTCCGGCACTGAAAGCATACGAAGATATCTTGTTTGTGGCGGAGGCTATGTGCCGGTGCGCAGAGGTTGCTGTAACCGACCGGACGGAGTACCGCTACATCCAGAATACGGGCAGTGCAATGAATTCATTTGCGAAAATGCCTTCCGGGGATATTGTCACGGCATCGGACAAGCTGATGGATTTTATTGAGGCAAGAACTGATCTGAATCCGCGCTGTTTGTATATTACTGCATCACATCTGATGCAGTATGCACTTCCGCTTGCACAGCGTGAAGGGTCAGAAGCGAAGGCGTTTGTTACGGCGGCCCGGACGGTATATGCGCGTCACAGCCGGAGTATCCGGCACTGTGCGGCATTCCCGTGGAAAGAAAAAATCGTGTACTTACTATTTGCACATGGTTGGTTATATCATGATAGAAAAATCAGAAGGGTATGATTGCGAATGAGCCGGATATTTTTATACGCCCACGGCGGCAGCGGCAACCATGGCTGCGAAGCCATTGTGCGCGCAACAGGCCAGCTGTTGAGCGGGCATGAACTGAAGCTGATTTCGGCCAATCCAGAAGAAGACCGGAAGTACGGTCTGGCGGATGTAGCGGAGCTGATTCAGGATAAAAACGAGCCAGCCCGCTTGTCGCTGGATTTCGTGAAGGCCTATGCCGCGCTGAAGCTGCGGAAAGACTTCATCCCGATGGAGAAACTGCAATACAAGACTGCCTTTGACCGGATGGGCAAAAACGACATTGCCTTGTCCATCGGCGGTGACAACTACTGCTATGCGGATGTTTACAAATACACCATGTTCCATGAAATTGCCAAAGCCCGTGGCGCAAAAACGGTGCTGTGGGGATGCTCTGTGGAACCGGATGTGGCGGCTCAGCCGGAGATTGCAGCAGATCTGGCAAAATACGACCGGATTACGGCGCGGGAAAGCATCAGCTATGAAGCATTGAAGGCGGTCAACCCCAACACGGTGCTGGTAGCAGACCCAGCATTTGTGCTGGAAGCCAGCGCATGTGCATTGCCGGAGGGCTTTGTACCCGGACAGACCGTGGGCATCAATCTCAGCCCGATGGCTATGGAACGGGAGTCCGTGCCGGGGATGGCATTCACAAACTACAAAAATCTGATTGAATGGATCATTCAGAATACGCACTTGCAGGTGGCACTGATTCCGCACGTGGTGTGGGCAAGCGGTGATGACCGGGTGCCGCTGCAGCGGCTGCATGAATGCTTCGCAGATACCGGACGGGTGTGCATGGTGACGGACCGGAATTGCATGGAGTTGAAGTATATCATTTCGAAGTGCCGGTTCTTTATCGGTGCCCGTACCCATTCCACCATTGCGGCCTATTCTTCGTGCGTACCGACGCTGGTACTGGGGTATTCGGTGAAATCCAGAGGGATTGCGCGGGATATCTTCGGCACGGAGGAAGGGTATGTGATCCCGGTACAGAAGCTGAAAGGCAAGCATGCGCTGGCGGCGGCCTTTGCAGGGATGATTTGCCGGGAGGACGACATCCGGAAACATCTGACGGATGTGATGCCGGAGTACCTGCAGCGGGCGCAGACGGCGGCGGTTATTGCGGGGTTGGAGTAAATCATGAAACAAAATCAGCTTAAAGCAGGCGCAATTATTTCATACATCAATTTGCTGATCGGAAGTATTCTCCCTTTTATTTATACACCGATTATGCTCCGTATGTTGGGACAGGCCGAATATGGATTGTACGGCATTGCAGGATCTGTTATGGGCTATATTGGCCTACTGAACTTTGGTATTGGAGGTACAATTGTCCGCTATCTGTCGAAATATCGCGCAGAAGGAAACCGCGAACAAGAGGCACGGGTTGCAGGATTGTTTATTAAAATATATACCGTAACATGCATCTTGATTTTGATTGCCGGGTGTATTTGTACAGCGAATGTACAGATTTTTGACCGGTCATTAACGGTACAAGAATTGGAGACATTACGGGTTCTTGTCCTTTTGATGACATTAAACACAGCTCTTTTTTTACCCTTCAGTGTCTTTAATTCTATTGTGATTGCATACGAGCGATACATTTTTAATAAATTGGTGAGTGCTATATCCACAATCGTGGCACCAATGTTAAATCTGGCATTGCTGTTCTGTGGTTTTGGTTCGGTAGGATTGGTTATCAGTTCGACAATCATGCATGTGATCACCTACGGAATTTATACCTACTATGCATTATGTGTATTAAAAGTGCGTCCAAGTTTTCAAAAAGCGGAACAGGGACTTTTAGGAGAAATTCTGCGTTTTTCGGCATTTGTTTTTCTTGCAAGTATTGTCGATGTACTGTATTGGACAACGGATAAATTAATTATTGGTTGGGCAAAAGGTACAGAAGCAACGGCGGTCTATAATATTGGTGCATCATTCAATGGATATATTACAGCAATTTCTTCTGCAATCAGTGGATTATTGGTGCCCAAATTAACCAAGATGGTTGTGGAGCATGCCCCTAAAACAGAATTTACAAGAATATTTGTAAAGATAGGGCGACTGCAATTTATTCTTATTTCCTTTATTGTATCAGCTTTTGTTGCATTTGGACGCCAGTTTATTTCACTTTGGGCGGGTCCGGAATATAGCGAGGCATATTATGTTGCTTTGTTTGTGATGATTCCCGTAACCGTCCCACTGATTCAAAATACCGGACTCAATATCTTGTACGCATTGAATAAGCATAAATTCCGATCCGTTGTATATTCGCTGGTAGCGATACTGAATGTTTTGCTGACCTTTTGGTGGGTGGAATCCAATGGTATTATTGGGGCCGCAATGGCAACATGTCTGGCATATGTACTCGGCAATATATTGATTATCAACTGGTATTATCATCGGAAAATAGGCATTGACATTCCATTGTTCTGGAAGAATATTTTGAAAATGAGTCCGGTAATGGTAATTATGGGAACGGCAGCTTTCTTTGTATTGGATGCATTTTCTGTTGACAGCTGGGCGATTTTTTTCACAGCAGCAGGCATATATACGATAGTGTATGCGATATTGTCGTATTGCTTCATGATGAATGACTATGAAAGGGATATCATTAAGACCCCGGTATTGAAGATACTCAGAAAATTCAGGCTTATTCATTGATGGAGTGAAAATATGAAAATATTATGTGCCATGGATATCTGCACTGGCTGTGGTGCGTGTGCGCAGATCTGCCCGAAAAAATGCATTGATATGATACCGGATGCCGAAGGTTTTTTGCGTCCGGTCATCCGGGAGGCGGAGTGTATTCATTGCGGGCGATGCCGGAAAGTCTGTCCGCTCTGTACACCGCAGAGCAAACCGGATACGCAACCCGTTGCCTATGCTGCCATCAATACCGACGAAACTACACGAATGAACAGCACCTCCGGTGGGGTATTTACCCTGCTGTGCCAATGGGTGCTGGAGCGGGGGGGTGTGGTGTTCGGCGCCGCGTACGATGTGGATTTCCGGGTGATGCATTGCCGTGTGGATAACTTGTCGGATCTGCATCGTCTTCGTGGTGCCAAATATGCGCAAAGCCGTATCGGAGAGACGTTCGCCGAAGCAAAACAACTCCTGCGGTCGGGCCGGTATGTGCTGTTTTCCGGTACACCGTGCCAGATCGGCGGATTGCGCAGTTATCTGGGACGCGAAGAAGAACGGTTGATTCTGGTGGATCTGATTTGTCACGGTGCGCCATCACCGAAGGTCTGGCAGCATTACATTGACCATCGGTGTGATCGGGATGCGTCCGGTCAGCGGCCGGAACAAATCAACCTCCGGAGTAAAGTGACCGGATGGCCACGCTATTCCATCCGGTTTGAATATCCGGATGGAACAGTGTACTCTGCGCCCAACGGACAGGATCCGTATTTGAAGGGATTTATTGCAGATCTGTATCTGCGCCCCTCGTGCTATGCGTGTGCGTTCAAAGGAATGGCACGTGCAAGCGACTTTACCTTGGGTGATTACTGGGGTGTCTGGGGACAGATGCCGGAATATCATGACGGCAAGGGAACGTCGCTGGTGCTTCTGCACACCGGAAAAGCAAAAACTCTTTGGGCGGAATTGTCGTCCCGGATGAAATATGGCGAAGCGCCGGTTTCGGCTGCCATCGGGGGAAATCCGTCTGCGGTGACTTCTGCACCGTACAATGAGCGGCGTGCGCAATTCTTCTGCAGATATGAAGCGGAGGATTTTGAAGCGCTGGTAGAGGAACTTTGCCCACCACCGGTGGAGCAAAAGCCATCATTGGTACGGCGGATTGTCCGAAAGGTGCGTAGGATGCTGAAACGGTAAATATCAGGTGTGCCGCTTCCGGTACACAAGGGAAATTTAAAGATTTTTTCGCCGCCCGCTGATCCGGGCGGCATTTTTTGATCCGTTTCATCCATGGTTGACATCCCGGCGGAATTGTGCTATGCTAATACAATCATTATCATGCGAAAATAGGCTCATCTGCCGGATACGGCAGAGATAAGCCGGAACGGAGAAGAAGCGTATGAAAGAATTCTGGAAACAATGCAAGGCATGGCTGAAGCCCGGCAATCTGATTTTGCTGGGTCTGATCGTTGTGTGCTTGCTGGTATACAAAGGGTATCAACGACTCGACCAGTTGTGGACCGACCGGACACCGCCGGTGATTACCGTTACCATGCCGGTGGCGGAAGTCTCGGTAAAGGATGCGGACGGCGCACTGCTGCAGGGGATCACCGCCGCCGATGAAACGGACGGCGACGTGACGTCCTCAATGATCGTGGAGTCGGTGATGCTGCTGGATACGACCGGTCGGGCAGAGGTACGCTATGCGGCCTTTGATCGATCCGGCAATGTGGCGAAAGCGACGCGGGAGGTACGGTTCACCGACTATACCCGGCCGGAATTTACACTGAACGCACCGTTGCTGTATGTCCACGGCGTTGCCTTTGATGTACTGCGTGATCTGGGTGTACAGGATGTGGTAGACGGCGATTTGCAGCACCGCATCAAGGCGACCTCTGTGGACGGGGAGTCCATCACCACCCAAGGTACCCACATGGTGCAGTTTCAGGTCACGAATTCGCTGGGGGATACCGTGAAGCTCAGTCTGCCGGTAGAGGTATATGCTGCCGGTGCCTACAATGCCAGGCTGACGCTGACGGACTATCTGGTGTATCTGCCGAAGGGCGGTACATTCGATGCCGGAAGCTACCTCAAGGAGTTTATTGTGGGCGAGGAAATCACGGATTTGCAGGGCGGCAGCCGGAGCGGCTTTACGGCAAAGATCTCCGGACAGCCGGATATGCAGAACCCCGGTGTCTATGCGGTGGATTACCGCATTACCTGGCAGAAAAATACAACGTCATCCATCCGTCAGGAATACACCGCGTATTCCCGGCTGATTGTGATTGTGGAAGGATAATACCATGGAACAGAAAAGACATTCGCAGGAAGGCGGAGGGCTTCTGCCGTTTGACCCCATCGTGCTGATTCTGGATGTGGCAAAAAAATGGCTGGTGATCATGCTTGCGGCGCTGGTCATCGGTGTGGGCGCATATATCGCGACCGATGCCGGCTACCAGCCGATGTACCGTACCGGTGCGACCTTTGTGGTGACGTCACGGGGCAGCTCTTCGACCATCTACAACAACCTGTCGTCGGCCAGTTCCGTAGCATCGGTCTTTACCGAACTGCTGAACAGTTCGCTGATGAAAAAATACATCATGGAGGAGATGGGTGTGAGCAGCCTGACCAGCACCATCTCGACACAGGTCATCCCGGATACCAACCTGATCGTTATGGATGTGACGGCACAGGATCCGCGGGAGGCCTTTCTGGTGGCGCGCACGCTGATTGAACACCACGAAAAGCTGACCTATCAGTTTGCGGAGGGTATCGTGATGGATGTGCTGCAGGCACCGACCGTGCCCCGCGCCCCGTTTAATTACACCGATGCCGCCGGACAGATGAAGAAAATGGCGATGCTGGGTGCATTGGCGGCCATCGTTGTGCTGACGCTCCTGTCGTGCATGAAGGATACCGTACGAAGCCGTCAGGAGGCGGAGGACAAGCTGGATTGTGCGTATCTGAGTGAACTGCCGCATGAAAACAAATACAAGACCGTACAGGCATTTCTGCGCCGCCGGAAAACCAGCATTCTGATGACCAACCCGGCGACCAATTTCCGTTTTGTGGAATCGGTGCGGAAATTGCGGCACCGTGTAGAGCAGCAGATGAAGCACGACAAGGTGCTGATGGTGACCAGCTTGCTGGAAAACGAGGGCAAATCTACGGTGGCGGTCAATCTGGCACTGGCGATGGCACAGAAAAAAGAGCGGGTTCTGCTGATTGACTGTGACCTGCGGAAACCGGCGCTGCAGGCCGTACTGGAGCACCGGAACTTTGAGCGCGGTGTGGCAGACCTGCTGCAGGGACAGGGTACCCCCGAAGATGCGGTCATCCGTTACCGGGATACCAATATGGATCTTCTGCTGACCCGGCGCGCAGAGCGCGATGCCGGTGATCTGATTACCTCCCGCCGGATGCAGGCGCTGCTGTATTGGGCACGGGCGAATTACGATTTTGTGGTGCTGGATCTGCCGCCGATGACGGCTGCACTGGATGCGGAAGGCATGTCCATGTGGGCCGATGCCGGACTGCTGGTCGTCAGTCAGAATATGGCCAGAGCATCTGCACTGAACAAGGCCATCGCTGCGCTGGAGCGGGGCAAGAGCCGTTTGCTTGGCTGTGTGCTGAACAATGTACGCAGCACGACACTGTTTTCCGGCGACAGCACCGGCTACGGTGGCTATGGCTACTATGGCCATTACGGTGCCTACGATGCGGAACGCGCCGACGAACCGATGGAATAAGGAGGCGGGCGACATGGAATACGAAGACAGAGGACATGATAAAATTGACCTGCAACCGTTGCTGCGGGGCGTTCTGAACATGATGCGCCGCCTGTGGCTACTGGGATTGATCCTGGTTGTGGTGTGCAGTCTGACGCTGGGCATGATGCAGAAGCGGCAATACAGCCCGGTGTATCAGGCATACGCATCGTTTACAGTGCGGGTGAAAAATCCGCTGTACTCCGGCGTTTCGGTATACAATGAAAAAACGGCTGCTGTAATGGCGAAGACTTTCCCGTCGATTCTGACCAGCGGCATTTTGCAGAAGCGGGTCATGGAGGAACTGAACACGACAGAAACGCCGGTCATTGCGGTTTCGGCGACCTCGTCCGCCAGCATTCTGACCCTGCGGGTCACAAACCGGGATCCGCAGCAGGCATACCGGATTCTGCAGGCGGTGATTGCATGCTACCCGGACATTGCGGAACTGGTGGTCGGCCCGACGGAGCTGGTGATGCTGGATGAAAGCGGCATCCCTTCGGCACCTGTCCAGTCGTTCAGCTATCGTCCGCATCTGATCAAGGGCGCGGCGATCGGCGCAGCGCTGTGGATGGTGCTGGTCGTACTGCTGATGCTGATCAAAAATACGGTACGGGACGAAGATGACCTGAAAAAGGTGCTGAATGTGCCGTGCTTCAGCGCTGTCCCGGCGGTGCGGCTGCCCCGTCGGATCGCCTGCCCGCTGCTGAACGGACGCAGCTCGACCCGGACCGGCGGCTTTGCGGAATCGGTGCGGCTGATGCGCCTGCGCGTGGAAAAAACGCTGGAGGATGCGGGCAAAAAGGTCATGCTGGTATCCAGCGCCATTCCCGGTGAGGGCAAAACCACGACCGCAGTCAATCTGGCCATTGCGCTGGCCCAGAAGGGCAAGCGGGTGGTGCTGGTGGACCTGGATCTGCGGCATCCCTCGGTGGTGCGTGCGCTGAACAGCCGCACGGCCCCGCTGACCAACACCAACAGCGTGGTTACGTATCTGGGCGAACAATGCACCGCGGATGCACTGCTGCAGGAAGTGGGTACGCCGAATCTGTGTGTGATTTCCGGCGGTACCGGTGCCAAGGTGGAGTATACGGCGAAGCATTACCGTCGGCTGGAGACGCTGGTCGGCGAACTGCGGACGCGTTTTGACTACGTGCTGCTGGATACGCCGCCGTGTGCATTGCTGGCAGATGCCGCCGAGGTGGCCGGGCTGGCTGAATGTGGCCTGCTGGTAGTTCGTCAGGATTTCGCCGGACGCGAGCGGATTCTGGATGGTGTACAGCGGCTCAGCGATGCCGGACTGCCGTTGCTTGGATGCGTGATGAACTATGTTCAGCGCAATGCAGCCGGTGGCTACGGGTATGGCTACGGTTATGGTTACGGATATGGCTACGGCACCTACGGACAGAAAAAAGACTGAGTCGTGTTTGTGCCAAAAAGAGTCCGGTGGTCCGGGTGCGAATTTCGTGCAAGAATTTTTCCGGTTCCGGTTGCATTTCCGGGCGGAATGTGTTATACTAAGCAATGTGAGAGATACCGTGAAGCGAAAGAGTGGGGCAACCCGCTCTTTTGTGTTTATCATGGGGAACTTTCTCCGGGGCAATACGGATTGCTCCGGGGTATACGCCGGGAATACCGGCATATTTCGAAAGGGAGGGTGACCCAATTATGCTGAAAGAACGCAAGAGCCCGACGGAAGAAACCGTATGGGCGCTGGCACAGCCCATTGCGGAATCGCTGGGGCTGATGCTGTGGGACGTACAGTTTGTGAAGGAGGGCGCGTCGTGGATCCTGCGCATCTTCATTGACAAGGAAGACGGCGTGAATATCAACGACTGCGTTGACATGACGCACGCGGTGGACGGTCCGCTGGATGAGGCAGACCCCATCCATCAGGCCTATTGTCTGGAGGTATCGTCTCCGGGCATCGAACGGGAGCTGAACCGGCCGGAGCATTTTGCACAGATGACCGGGGAAGCAGTGGTGCTGCACCTGATCCGCCCCAATGCCAACGGGGAACGGGAGGTGGCCGGCATCCTGGACGGATTGGATGATGCGGGCGTACACATCACCGACGAGGACGGCACCGCATACACCTATACCCGCAAGGAACTGTCGAAGGTTACGCTGATCGACCTGATTGACGACGAAGATTTTGACGACGAAGCTGATGAAGCTGAGGATACATGGGAGGAATAAGGAAAAATGAACCGCGAATTTTTTGACGCATTGGACCTGCTGGAAAAGGAAAAAGGCATCCCCGCGGAGTACATGATTGAAAAGATCAAGAACGCCATCGGCATTGCCGTGAAGCGTAGCTACAACGGCAACGACGACGTACTGGTCATCATGGACCCGGAAAAGTGCGTGTTTGAAGTATATCTGCGCAAGGAAGTGGTAGAGGATGAACTGCCGGGCGGAATCCGGCTGGAGGCTGACCACCAGATCTTCCTCAGCGAGGCCCGCAAGATCAATCCCGCTGCCAATGTGGGTGACAAGGTGGAGATCCGGCTGGAAACGAAGGAATTCGGCCGCATCGGCGCACAGGCTGCCAAGCATGTCATCCGGCAGGGCATCCGTGAGGTGGAGCGCGGTCAGGTAATGCAGGAATTCCAGAGCCGCAATCAGGAACTGATCACGGCCACGGTGGAGCGCATTGATCCCCGTACCGGCGCAGCCAGCCTGATGATCGGCAAGGCCGAGGCCATCCTGCCCAAGTCGGAGCAGATCGGTGCAGACAACCTGAAGGAAGGCGACCGCATCAAGGTGTATGTGGTGGATGTCAAGGAAACCGAAAAGGGCCCCCGTGCGATGATTTCCCGTACGCACCCCGGTATGGTGCGCCGCCTGTTTGAGATGGAAGTACCGGAAATTTACGACGGTACCGTGGAGATCAAGGCTGTGTCCCGTGAAGCCGGTTCCCGCACCAAGCTGGCTGTAGCCAGCAACGATGCCAATGTGGATGCCGTAGGCGCCTGCATCGGTCCCCGCGGTGCCCGTGTCGGCAAGATCGTGGAGGAACTGGGCGGCGAAAAGATCGACATCGTGGAATACAGCGATGATCCCATCAAGTTCATTTCCGCGGCGCTGTCCCCCGCAACGGTGCTGGAAGTCATCACCGAGCCCGACGGTACCCGTGCCTGCCACGTATCCGTGCCGGACAATCAGCTGTCGCTGGCCATCGGCAACCGCGGTCAGAATGCACGTCTGGCTGCCCGTCTGACCGGCTGGAAGATCGACATCCGTCCGGAAAGCACCTTCGGTGAGCTGACGCGGAAGCGCAGCGAAGCGGCTGAATAAGCTGTCGGCAGAAGGAAAGGCAGGTGCCTGCGATGCAGCAGAAAAAGATCCCGATGCGTATGTGCGTGGGCTGCGGTGAGATGAAGCCCAAGCGTGAAATGGTCCGTGTGGTACGTCCGCCAGAACAGGCGGCCGATCCCGGCATTTCGCTGGACCTGACGGGCAAAAAGCCCGGCCGCGGCGCATATATTTGTAAAAGTGCCCAGTGCCTGCGTCAGGCCCGGAAGGCGAAGCGTCTGGAGCGCGCCTTCAGCTGCCCCATCCCGGATGAGGTGTATGACCGGATGGAGGCGGAACTGGTATGATTCAACCGGAAATGCAGCGTTTGCTGCAGCTGTTCGGCATGGCGCGCCGGGCAGGAAAAGTGGCCCAAGGGTTTGATGCGGCCGCCGGTGCGCTGATCAAGGGGGAGGCCGCGGAAGTATTCCGTGCGGCGGATTGCGCCCCCCGTACACAGCGGAACATCGCCCGTATTGCGGAAGAGGCCGGTGCCCCGGTGCTGGACATTCCCTGTACCAGAGCAGAGCTGGGAAAGGCGATCGGATGCCCTCCGACCGGCATTCTGGCGCTGACGGACCGCAATTTTGCCAAGAAAGCCCGCACACTTGTTCCGGCAATGCCGGATTCCAGCAAGGAGGAGAATGGATAATATGATGGTTAAATATCGACTCGGCGAGGTCGCCAAGGACCTGGGCCGACCCAATAAAGAAGTAGCAGAAATGCTGCAGAAGCATACCGGACAGAAGAAGCCGTCGGCCGCTGTTCTGGATGAAAATGAACTGAACATTCTGTTCGAGGCCTTTACCAAGCAGCATGAGGCCAAGAATCTGGATGCTTATACCCGCCGTCCGGCTGCTCCGGCCGCTGCACCGGCTCCCGCTGCGGAAAAGACCGAAGCCGAAGTGCGCCCCGCACAGCAGCAGAAGCCGCGGAACAACGACCGCAATGCACAGCCGCGCACGCAGGGTACCAATGCACCCAAGCAGGAGCGCGAGAACCGTGAAAACCGCGACAACCGCAGCAACCGGAACAACGAGCGCACGACTGCTGAAGGAAAGCGCGAGGGCCGCGACAATAACCGCGACAACACCCGTACCCAGAAGCCGCAGAACAACGCTGCTCCGGCCAATGCACCCAAGCAGCCGGCCAAGCCCGCCGCTCCGGTGAACAATGCGCCGAAGGCCGCACCCCAGCCGAAGCCTGCAGCACCGGCACCGGCCCCCGCTCCGGCACCGGCTCCCGCTGCTCCGCAGAATACGGAGGAGAGCGGATACCGCAAGCAGGTGCGTATCGTGGATACCCGCACCAGCAATGTGGACATCGACAAGTACAATGAAAAATACGACCGGATGGCCTACGACAAGGTGAAGACCGAGACGACGGCCTCCAAGCAGAAGCTGACCCAGCGTTCCAAGCAGGAGCGCGGCAAGCCGAAGAATGCCCGCCGTGAAACCGAGCAGGAGCGTCTGCAGCGTATTGCGCTGGAGCGTCAGAAGAAGCAGATGACCATCGTTGTGCCCGACGAGATCACCGTGGGCGAACTGGCGACCCGCCTGAAGGCGACTGCCGCCGAGGTCATCAAGAAGCTGATGATGATGGGCACCTTTGCAACCGTGAACGACATCATCGACTACGACACCGCCGAACTGGTCGCCATGGAATTCCATGCCAAGGTGGAAAAAGAAGTGGTAGTCACCATCGAGGAGCGCATCATCGACGACAGCGAGGATACCGATGAGAATCTGATCCCCCGTGCCCCCGTTGTGGTGGTTATGGGCCACGTTGACCACGGTAAGACCTCTCTGCTGGACGCCATCCGCAACGCGCACGTGACCGCAACCGAGGCTGGCGGTATTACCCAGCACATCGGTGCATATCGCGTGAATATCAACGATCAGGAGATCACCTTCCTGGATACCCCCGGTCACGCCGCATTTACCACCATGCGTGCCCGCGGTGCCCAGTCTACCGACATTGCCATTCTCGTGGTGGCCGCCGATGACGGCATCATGCCCCAGACGGTGGAGGCCATCAACCATGCCAAGGCCGCAGGCATTGATATCATCGTGGCCATCAATAAAATGGATAAGCCCACTGCCAACCCGGATGCGGTGAAGCAGGCGCTGACCAATTACAGCCTGGTGCCCGAGGAGTGGGGCGGCGACGTGATCTGCGTGCCCGTTTCCGCACTGACCGGCATGGGTATTGACGACCTGCTGGAGAACGTGATCCTGGTGGCGGATATGAAGGAGCTGAAGGCCAACCCCAACCGCCGCGCCAAGGGTCTGATCATCGAGTCCAGACTGGACAAGGGCTGTGGCCCCGTGGCCACCGTGCTCGTGCAGAACGGTACCCTGCACAACGGCGATATCGTGATCGCAGGTACCTCCGTCGGTCGCGTGCGCAGCATGAAGGACCACACCGGCCGCATCGTGAAGGAGGCAGGCCCCTCCGTGCCCGTTGAGATCATCGGTCTTGCCGAGGTGCCCGAGGCAGGCGACGACTTTGCCGCCGTAGAGGACGAGCGCATGGCAAGGACCCTGGCCGATCAGCGCCGCGCCAAGGCCAAGGAGGAGGGCTTCAAGGCCAACGCCAGAGCCAACCTCAACGATCTGTTTGCACAGATCTCCGAGGGCGTGAAGGAGCTGAACGTGATCGTGAAGGCTGACGTGGC